>JBIIFW010000036.1:0-13595 GCA_044236985.1 Bradymonadia bacterium
GCGGCTCCGCACCACCAGCCCCTCACGGATGTGTCGCACGCCGCGCAAAAGTTCGTAGCGGCCCTGGCGCGGCCCGTAGGGCTCCCGGACCGCATACTGGATCAGCGCACCCTCGAGCGGCATGACCGTACCGCCTGCCGATCGCACGCCGCCCGTCGAACCTGCGGGCGTACTGATCCAGATGCCACTCGACGCCTGAATCTCGCTGCGCGAACCCGCCGTCAGGACATAGCGCGACATCGCAGCAGGGTTGGGGCTACTGACCAGGATGTCGTTCAGACAGGGAAAGGGGAAGGCAATCCCGTTCACCGTGATGGCAATCCGGTGCAGCTGCGTGCGAGGCGAACGCTCCTCCAGCACCTCTGCCAGGACCTCCGGAAACCCCTCCTTGTCGCAGGCACAGAAGTAGCCCACCGAGGTCTCCGGGTCGCTGTTCACAGCAAGCAGCGGGGTGTCGCGCAGCCAGTGCGATGCATCGAGCACCGTGCCGTCGCCACCCACCACGACCACGAGGTCGGTGTCGTGATGGGGCCCGGTGAAGTCGGCGCGAGAGAGCACCTCGACCTTGACCGAACTCGCATCCAGCGCCTCGACCACCTGGCTTAGCGCTGCCCGCTGCCGCCTTGTGCTTGCGATCAGTGCTGCCAGCGCGTCGGGATCACGTTCGCGAAGGTCGGCAAGTGCACGATCGCTGCTGGCCTCAATGACCTCCAGTTTGGGTGTCTTGGCAACGACGATGACCTTCATTGCGCCCTCTCCTGCTCCGCGCCAAACCAATGGCGGATCACCTTCTCTGACGGCTTGCCTCTTGGTGTGTAGCCGTTATCGCCGCCGCCGCCATCTCCAAACCAGTTCCAGAGGTAGAGCCCGCCCAGTTCGGGCACCTGGGACCAGGCCAGATAGAGCGCGCGATAGAGCCTCTCCTGCGCTGCCAGGTCCACCTTGCCGGCCCGCGTGTAGTCCCACGGGTGGCGTGCCGCAATCGCCTGCGCCGTGTAGCCCACCTCTGTCAGCACCACCGGCCGCCCCACCAGCCCTGCCAGCCGGCGAAGGTCTGCCACAATGGGCTGCCAGGCAGCGACAAGCGAAGCGACCGCGGGGGTCGTCGTGCCGCTCCGGACCAGCTCATAGTACCCTGTCACGCCAACCGCATCGAGCTCGCGCCAGAAGGGGACGCTCTCGTAGTCGTCCCAGTTTGCACTGTAGAGGAGCCGACCGCCGTAAGCCGCCCGCACCTCTTTGATCAGCGCCCGCCACCGGTCGCCATCCACCTGCATCGTGCCGAGCTCGCTGCCCACAGAGAGCTGCTCTGCCCCGCTCTCGGCCGCGATTGCCGCGTAGTGAAGCAGAAAGTTGCGGTAGCTCGCATACCAGCGTTCACGATCGCTCGGAGCCAGTTTGCCGCGCCACTCACCCGGCCCGCGACGCTCAATCATGATGATGGGGAAGAGCAGCACCTTGAGCCCCATCTTATGGGCAGCCGCGATGGCTCTGCGCACACCCTCGTCGGGGGGCGTCTCACCGGCGCGCGGAGCGAGTTCGGTCGCACGGATGTCGGCCTGCGACCAGGAGACCACCAGCGAGACGGTGTCGGCACCTGTCCGTGCGATCTCCCAGAGGTAGCCCTCGTAGCTCGCCTCGGGATCCTGAAAGTGCATGCCGAGCGCGACACCTTGCGCCACCTCGGGCCGCACGGGCGGCGCTGGCAGCGTCGGCTCGGCGGCCTGCACTGACCGCGCCACCAAGCAGGCTGAGCAGGCCAGGCAGAGCGCCAGCAGCCGGAACAGGGCCGGCGCGGCCACCCTCATCGACCGCTCGGCGCCGACGCAGCGGCCGCACCCACAACAAGCCCGACGACCCGGTTGCCAGACCGCTTCAGTCCGCTGAGCGTGAAGCCCTCCTGCGCCGTGTTCACAAGCCCCTCGAGTGCCCGCGTGATGCGGAGATCGGGCGTCTCCTCATCGAGCTCCAGATGGAGGCAAACTGTGCCCTCTGTGGCCCAGACCTCGCCGAAGTCGATGATCCCCTTGTCGATCTCTCGGAGCCGGCGCAGGAAGGCAACATAGGCGCTCGCGGGGCCCTTGACCTCCACTACCAGCTCGTCCTCGCCCACGCCGAGGCTTGGCGGAGCGGCCGACTGAGCAGCCGGCTTCGACCGGCGGACCTCCAGTTCGAGCAGAGCGCCTGCCTGTCTCTCGGCCTCTTCCAACGTCTGTCCGAAGCCGGTCACCGCGACCTGGTAGCTGCCGAGCGTCGACTGGTCGGCAGCGACGACCCAGGTACCTTCGAGGCGTGCGCGCACGGCTTGAAGAGCTACAAACGAGACGCCCTCGGCCACCTCCCACCGCACCTGCCCGACCAGCGCGTGGGTTGCACCATAGACGCCCGCAAGCGCCCGGCCATTGTTCACGCTCAGGTCGTGGCGGAGAAAGACCTTGCTCAGCTGCGCCGCCAGCTGCACCCCTTCCGGATTCCGCCACCTCCCGCCGACCGGCGCGCTGCCGTCACGCATCGCCTCGTCAGCCGGCGATGCAGGATCGCCAACCCACCACGAGCGCTTGCTGCCGTCGATGTTCCACGCTGTCACCAGAGAGAGCGTGTCGGCCCACGCCGCGCAGGGAGCGCCAATCAGCAAGGCCGCGCCGACCACGACGCCCAAGGCTCCTCTCCACGCTCCGAATCGGTTGCCCATCCACACACTCCGAAGAGGCCTCTCGTGCCCGCCAACTACCACATTCACACACCATTTCGCTACCCGAACTCACGCGCCATTGGACAAGTCGCGCTTGGCTATCGTAAAGCCTGCCCAACATCCTGACTCGGAGTTCGCTCGATGTCTCCCGCTCGCCTTGCTGCATCTGCCCTGCTCCTGCTTCTGGCCTCTGCCAGCCCTGCGCCGCTCCAAGCTGCCATCCCGCCGGCATCGGCCATCGATGCGACGAGCACCAACAAGGTCACCCTGCGCTACAAGTTCTCCAAGGGTCAGACGCTGCGCTTCACTACCGACGCGCGGCAGACCATCTCAGCCGTCGGGAGCAGCACGAGCCTCTCCGAGAGCCGTGTTACCCTCCCCAGCCTCTTCGAGGTACAGGAGGTGACGGCGGCGGGCGGTGCTCAGATGACCCTCGCCATCCGATCTCCAAGTATCACGCTCACGAGCAACGGTCAGCCGGTTAACGTCAGCAACCTCGTCAAGAGCATCTCCTCTGCGCAGGCAGAGCGCTCCCTGCTCGCGGAGGGGACCATCGTGAACCCCACGCCCGTTGGCGAGCGCGATGCGACAACCAGCGAAGCCGCCGCCTTTGTGAACGATCTGCTCGCGATGCAGTGGCCTGAGTTCCCCAGCGAGCCGATGAGCATCGGCACCCAGTGGCTCCAGACGATTCCCATGGCTGTGACCGACGACACCGGGCGGGTCGATGCCACCGCCAACCTACGCTACACCCTCAAGGGGTTCGCAAAGGCGAACCGCAACATCGCCGTGATCGGCGTGGTGTATGAGACCGAGGCCAACGGCAGCGTCCCCACGCGAGGCAGCAACAGCACCAGCGCACTCGTGAGCCGAGGCCGCGGCGAAGGCTTTCTCCTCTTCGACATGCAGGCGGGCCTCGTCACCGAGACCGAGTATCGGCTCGGCATTGTGAACGTGGTGGTCAACCCGGTGGGCGCCCGGACCACGCTAACGGTCGATTCGACCGCCCGAACGACCCGTACCCGCTGAACCGCAGGCCAGTTTCGCGGCGGTGCCGCCAGCCCCTCGCACCCTAGCGGCCGACCTGGCCGAGCGGCTCAGAGCTTGAAGGGGAAGGTAATCGGGAGTGCTGCGCCATCGAAGGCCTTGAACTTCATGCCCGCGACGACGCCCGCAACGCAGGCTCCAGGCGCGCCGCCATCGGGCGACGCCGCGCCGCTGACAGAGCCCGAAGGATCGATGGAGAAGGAGACCTTGACGGTCGAACCGGCGGTCTCGGGGGTCTTGCAACGATTGATGCGGCTGCCGTACCGGCCGATGGTTGCACGGACCTCATCCTTGGTGAGGGTGGCCTTGGGGGCCGCGGCGGGCGCTGGCGCGGCGGCGGGCGCTGGCGCGGCGGCGGGCGCTGGCGCCGGGGCGCTGGGCTTGCCACCGGCTCGGAGGTTGCTGAGTACCCCGGCAACGGCGGAATCGGTCTTGCGGGGTGCAGCCGGCGCCGAAGGCGCTGCCTCGGGAGCGGCGACAACTGCAGGGGCAGCCTCTGGTGCAGCCGGCGCTACCGGATCGGGGGTCGCAGGGCGCAGGGCAGCGCGACCGGCTGCGGGCGCCTCCGCCACGCCGGCAGCAGGAGCCTCAGGAGCAACCGCGGCGATGGCCGTGCCCGAGCCGGAACCCTGCTGCTCAACAGGCGGTGCGATGGGCTCCGGGGCGGGCGCAGCCGCAACCTCGGGAGCGGGGGCAGCCGGCTCGACAGCAACCGTCGGGGGCGCGACAGGCGCCTCCACCACGGGGGCGGGTCGGGTTGCAACCACCACCACTGCGGCAGCGAGACCAACGACGGCGATACCAGCAACCACGGCGCCTGCGAGCAGGCCGGTGTTCTTTTTGCGGGGAGGCAGCGGAATGACCGGCGCCGCCATGCTCGCGACCGGCGAGCGGGCACCCTGCGCAGGCGCCGCGGCGCTGGCGAGGACGCGAATGTCGATGAGTCCCGACGCATCGTTTGCGGCGGCTCCCGACTTCACGGCAGGCGTGGACTGCGTGAGCGTGGCGAGGCTGAAGAGGACAGACTCTTCGCTCCGCTCCCCCACCATCTTGTTGGCGCCCGTGAGTTGCGCCTGCGAGGCCGGCGCAAAGAAGTCGGCAAACACAGGAGCGGCAGCGGAAGCAGCCTTGATGCCCGGCGCCTCGGTTCGAAGGAAGTCATCTGCCAGAGGCTCGTTTGCATTGCCCGTGGCAAGCGCCTCGGCGATGACGCTGTCGCCAAGCAGAACCGGGCTCGCCGACTCGCTCTCAACGGGAGGGGCGGGGCGTGCATCGACCGCACGCTCGGACGCCTCACTGCCCGTCGCAGCAAGGAACGCGCCACTCGGAGGTGGAGCGGGAGGCTCTTCAAAGGAGCTGAATACGGCGGTTCCGCCCGCGAAGGGACGCTCTTCGAGTTCGCTCACGTCGGCCAAGCGAAGCCAGTCTTCCATGCCTTCGCGCCAGACGAGCGTCTCTTGGTCAACCTGACCGCCAGCGAGCAGCCCAAAGAGCTCCTCACGGGTCAGCGGCCCTGTCTGCTCGCCCCCGACAGCGGCAAACCATTGTGCATCCCCAGACGCCGATGCGGCCTCCGCGGGAGCGATCGCGGGCAGCGCAGCGCTCGTGCCGGTCTCGGCAGAGAACACGATGGTATGACCACACTTCTTGCAGCGAACCTTGTTCTGCTTCGCCTTCAGTTTGTGGTCTGGAATCGTGTATTTCGCGCTACACGCGTCGCAAACAATCTTCATGTGAACTGCTCTCAATGTGGGCCAGAACCGCACCGTTTCTGACCATCTACAGACCTTTCAGAAACTGCTCCAGGCACCTGCAACGGCTGCACAGCAGATTCGGTCTACCGCGAAACCGATTTGGGCTGCCGTCTACTTCAGCCCCTCCTCTTGAGAGGCCTTTTCGATGTCAGGAAGGAAGGAGCGACGCAGGCTCAGGAGGCTCTGAAAACGGGCGCGACCGCGCTCGGTGTTGAACATACCCTGCGGCTTCTGGAGCTCGCCGTCGATCAGCATTTCGCCAAAATCGATAAACTTGGTCTGCGGCTCGTCGGCATCCTGGGCCACGGCGACCGCAGGGAGCGCAAGCATCGAAAAGAGAACAAGTGCGGTGAGTTTCTTCATCTGCATCCTCCGGAAGTTCCATCTCTACCTAGCAGCAACCAACGGTCGCCGCCCACCATTCCAACCTTAGGGCGCTTCGCCGCTTCCTGCAGGTGGCGCAAAGCCTGAACCCTCACCGCCCGAACCCTCGGACGGGTCCGGCTCGACCGGGCTCTCCTCCTCGGGCTCCTCGGGCGCGATCAACTTGTCGAAGGCCTTCAGGTCGGCCGGCGTCTGGGGCGTCGTCGTGGCCGCCATCTGGATGAGGGCCTTGACCGAGCTGCAGATCTTGTCTGCACGCTGATCACAGGTCGCCTCGGAGCTACCACGCTGCTCGAGGTTCTTGGTAAACCAACCGATAGCCGCCTTCTGGTTGTTCATGTCGCGGAAGGCGATGTCGCCCAGCTTCTCGGTCAGCGAGGGCTCCTGGTCGAAGGCCTCGTGCGCTGACTTGTAGGCCGCGTAGGCAGCCTCCACCTTGCCTTCGCCGTAGGTGCAGGCCGCGAAGCCGACCATGCCGCTCATGTCGCGCGGCCGAAGGGCCAGACCATCGCCGAACGCCAGACAGGCATCTTCGAAGTTGGCGTAGTCGAGATAGATTGCGCCAAGGTTGAGGCTCGCCGCTGCGTTCGACGGGTTGTTTGCGATCGCCTTCTTGAAGAAGGCCTCCGCTGCGTCCGCCTGACCCTCGGCAATTGCCACAACGCCAAGCTCGTTCTGGACGTCGCTGAGCTGCTTGGCGAGGCGGTCTGCCTTCTGCCCGTTGAAGGCGCGGAGCTTGGCAGCGTCGGCCTCGCTCAGCCCCTTGTACTGCTCTTCGTCGTCGATGGACGCCTGGCGACCGGCGATCTCGCCGATGCACTTCTCCCACAGGTAGCGGGCCATCGGCATGTTGTTTTCTTTCTTGTAGATCAGCGCAAGAACACCCAGCGCGCCGGGCTCGTTCTGCTCCATCTCAAGGAGCTCGCCGATGAAGACGCGCGCCTGCGCAAAATCGCCCTGCTGCGCGTAGACAGCGGCCAGATTGGCCTTCGCGTCGGCATCCTTCGGGTCCTCAACCAGCACCTTCGCGAAGGCGTCGGCCGCATCGGCAGTCCGGCCGCCGAGCGCGAGCGCCTTGCCGAGGCTCATCTGAAGGACGCGACGCTTGCTCACGGGCCAGCCGCGCGACACCAGCTCTTCGATGAGCCGCTCCTCGCGACGGAAGCTATCGACCGCTGCGCTGTCCTGGCCACGGTCCATCTGAACCAAGCCCAGGTTGTCGAGCGCCTCCCAGAAGTCGGGGTCCTTCGAGACCGCCTCTTCAAAGTCGGCCAACGCGCCCACATAGTCCTTGGGCTGCTTGTTGAGCTTGCTCAAGGCAGCGTTGAAGGCGGCGAGTGCAGCGGGCTTCACGCCCGGGATGTCCTTGATCTTGGGGACCTCTTCCGTCGACTTCGCGGGGCCCTGGGGACCACCGCAGGCTGCGAGCAGAAGGAGCGTAGCGGCCAACAGGCCACCGATACGACGCTGATTCATTTTGGTCTTCTCCATACGCATAACGAGACCCCTGCCTTACTGCTTCGCCGGCGGCTGCTGCTGCAGCTGCTGGAGACGCTGCTCCTCGGCGAACTTCCCGAAGGCGGCGAGCTTGTCCGAGAGGTCGAGGTTGTAGGGCGTCGCAACATAGATATCTGCCGTCTTGTTCGCGACAACACCGTCTGCGCCACCGAGACGGTTGGAGCGGTCGAGGTCGTGGAGCTGGTTGAGCAGACGCTGCGTCCAGGTCGTATAGACGCGGCTCTTCACCGCGATTTCACGTGCCCGCTCGAAGGCTTCCTTGGCCTTGCCTGAGAGAGGCTCCTGCATCTGGTAGACCTTCTCATCAATCTTCGTCGCAGCCTCGTCGCACTGCTCGTAGGAGAGACGATACTTCTCCATGCAGGTGTCAACGTCGAAGGTCTCGACCTTGCCCATCTTCTTGTAGAAGTCGAAGTAGAGTTCGCCAATGCGGGTGCCGGCAGCAACCGCCCACTGGGCGTCACCGAGCCGCATGACCTCGAACATCTCCTTCTGCGCCGCGTTGTTCGCCTCAGCCTGGCCAGCAAGCTTTTCGGCCAGCTGCTGCCACTTGCCCTCGCGGTATCTCAGGTCCTTGGCCTTGGCGGCGTTGAACGAGAGCTCCGCGATGTAGAAACGGGCCGCTGCAACCAGCGGAAGCACCGTGTTGCGGAGCTTCTCGTCCGGGAAGTTCTTGCCCGGCGCCGTCGTCCAGTCCGTGGGCAAGCCATTCTTGTCAAAGCCCAGCACGCCGGGGCCATACATCACATAGAGCTGACGGTAGAGCGCCAGCGCGAGGTCCATCTTGCCCGCGTTCCGGCGAATCTCCGCCTGACGGTAGGTGGCGACCAGCTTGCGCACCGTGTCGGTGCCCGCCGTGTCGATGAACCGCTGGTAGACCGCGTAGGCGGCATCCACATTCTTCCGCTCAACCTCCACCTCAGCGATGACGAAGAAGAGGTTGCGCGCCTCTTCCGAGGTGGGCTTCAGGGTGATGAAGCGGTTGTAGAGCGCGATGGCCTTGTCGTACTGGCCCATGGCCTCCCGAAGCCGACCGGCGCGGAGGATGGCGACGGAGCGGTCTTCGAAGGTATCGTAGGCGTCGAGCTTCTCGAACCAGTCGGCAGCCTTCACGAAGTCGGCCTGCGAGTCGTGGATGAGCGCAAGAACATACTTGGCCGACGGGATCATGCCGCGGATGTCGGAGACCGCAGCAGCCTTGGTGTCGGCGGCAATCGCGGCATCAAGTACGGCGCCAATGTCGGTCTTGTCGAAGGCCGTCAGGAACTCGTTGTAGAGCTTGATCGACTGGTCGATGTCGCGCGCCTGCTCGAAGGTTGCCGCAGCGCTGAAGAGTGCCTTGGCGGCGAACTCGGAGGTGGGGAACTCCCGGTAGAGCGAGACACGCTTGTTGGCAGCCAGAACGAACTGCTCGAGCGCGCCGCGACGGTCGCCGTCGATCTCCTGCTTCTTGCCAGACTCGGAGATCTCGTTGGCCTGCATGTCCATCGCGTAGGCGATGTTGCGCTTGAGCTGGTCGGCCTTGCAGAGCGCCGCGTTGTTCTTGCAGGTGCCGAGCAGCGTGCGGGCCACCGACTCGATCTTCCCGTAGTTCTTCACGTGCTGGTAGCAGACGAAGGCGGCCAGACCGGCCTCCTGGGCAAACCGGTGCTTGGCGTGGTGCTCGATGATGGTCTCGAACCGAGCGGCCGCCTCGCTGACGAAGCCGTTACGCAGGTAGAGCGACGCTGCGCGCCAGCTCGACTCGGGGATGAGATCGTCGTCGGGGTAGAGCTTCGCAAACCACTCGACGATATCCACATAGTCCTTGCTCGCCGTGCCGAGCGGCTGCTCGGCGACGAACTTGAACTTGTCGGGCGGCGGGAGCGGCTCGCTGATGTCCGGGACCTCGCGCATCATGAAGTCGTCGTAGACCTGCAGCGCGCCAACGGCGGAGTCGTGCGCGTGCTCAGCCTTCGGGTCGGGCTTCATCTCGACGACCGACTTGTAGAGGTCGCCTGCCTGGCGAAGATAGACATCGAAACGGTCGCGGGGCAGCCAGTACTTCTCCGACCACTTCCCGCCGTTGACGATCTTGTAATAGACCAACTCAGCGAAATCGAAGCGGCGGTCGTAGGCCTCTTTGCTGTCCGGGAAGCGACGGAAGAATTCCGAGTAGTCTGCCGCAACCTCCTCGACGAGCGCCTGTTGCGCTGTGGGCTTGGTCTTGAGCCGCTCGGCCTCCTGGTAGTTGCGGTTGATGACACCCAGCAACGTGCCCTCAGCGAGCTGACGGGCGTTGCCGAGAGAACGGCTGCCGGCCGGCTGGCCGAGGGTCCAGGCGGCGCGGGGGTCAAGCAGCGCGATGAACTCACGCGCGCGGGCCTCGTAGCGGTCCCAGTCGCCGAGCTTGGTAAGCGCGTCGAGCTGCTCCTCTGCCCACTGCGGCACCTTCTCCTCGTTGCCAAACCGCTCCAGGAAGAAGCCGGACAGCGCGTAGCGCTCTTCATGCTTGCCCTGGGTATCAAAGAGACCGCCGAGCATGGTGAGCTTGCGGCGCATCTCGTTCTCTCCGAGCCGCTGCTCGTAGTAGTCACGCGCAGACTGCCAGCCATTCGGGAGCTCGGAGTAGCACTTGAGCATATCGGTAAGCGCCTGGTTGCGGAGGTCGTTCCGCTTGTCTTTGGCGTTGTCGATCTCCGTCACAACCGTCTGGAGTTTGGTGAGCGACTCGTCGAATAGGGTCTCGTTGATGTCGACCCAAGCCAGCTTGTAGAGCACGTAGGTGCGCAGGTCGCAGCTCTGGATCTTGAGCGAATCGTCGTAGTTCTGGCGCGCGGCGGTGAGGATGCCCCGATCGAAGAAGTGGTCGCCCATCAGCTGGTGGGCCTCGCACAAGTAGATCGACTTGGGGTAGTTCCGCGCGAGGTTCTGCAGGTAGGTGACGCCCTCGGAGCCCTGGTCGTTCTTGATGAGGAGTTCGCCGAGACGGAAGATGACTTCGTCGATGCGCTTGTAGCCGGGGTGGTTACGGGCGATGTCGCGGAAGTTCGCGATGGGTATCCGGTAGTCGCGAAGGGGCTCGTAGCACTCCGAGTCTCCGCCGCAGGTGTACCAGTTGTTCATGCACTCGCGGAACTTCGCGTAGTGGACCTGATAGTCTGCGTCCGAAATCTCCTTCAGGTCCTGCGCCTTGCGGAAGAGGATGTCGGCACGATTGGGATAGTCCGGCGGCATGTTCTCGAGGATGCCATCGTAGCGACGGATCTGCTCGTTGAGCTGCTTGGTCAGCTTCTGACGGTTCCGCTCGGCGTCGAGCGAAGAGACGTCAGCACCAGATGCCGCCGCGTTGGCCCGGAGCGGGCCGTCGCTGATCGCAGACTGATCGGCCGGAGCCGCGCCGCTGGAGCAGTCACGATAGGGCATCCCCTCGCCTGCGTAGCCGGGGGTTTCGAAGGTCTTCTGCGCCGAGGCGAGAGACGGAAACAGAGCTGCAGCCGCGAGGGCCGAAGTGAGAAGAACCTTCCGCAACATGTTGTGCACCGCGTTCTACCTGAATGAATCGATTAAGGATTGCCTTCGGCGCAAAGACCCGTGTCTTCGTCGCGAAGGTCGGCAGGATTGCCTCGGAAGTAGTCGACCTCGTCGGCCCAGTACTCGCCCTCATAGGGCCAGAAGAGCCAGTCCTGCGCGAGCACAAGCTCGTTCTTCGCACCGGCCTTGTCGATGGTGCCGCCCTCAAGCGCGCGACGGGTCGCGTTGATGAGGTCGCCGTTGATCTCGATGCCGACCTCCTGGCCCTTCAGGCGCCAGTCAACCAGTTCGGCATCCATCTCGCGGAGCAGCTGCGCCACGCGGAGACCGCCGTCGACAATCTTCGACTTGATGTCGAGTTCAATCTGCTGCTGCGTCTCGGTCGCAAAGGTGCCGAGCATCGGCTCAGCCTTCTCGAGCATCTTCGACTCCTTCCGGAGCTGGCTGATAACCTCGAGCTGGCCCTGATACTGCTTGTCGCGGAGTACCGTGCGGATGGCCTCGACGGGGAGCTTCACAGCCTCGCCCGTGCCCTGCAGCTTGTAGTACTGCTCGATAGCGTCCCAGTAGACCTCGGGCGAAACCGTCTCGGTCACAAAGGCCGCAACCTTCTGCTCCAGCGCAACAATGGTTGCATCGAACTCGGCCAGCGCCCGTTCGGCCGCCTCGAGGTTGCAGGTATTGTAGAAGGCCGCAGCCTCGATCACACCCAGCTCGGGGAAGTAGTGCTTGTCGTAGTAGGGGCTGTGGAGCGCCTGCAGCGCGCCGAGCGTCCGATTCCAGTCCTGCTTGAGGAAGTAGGTCCAGGCCTGCTCAAACATCGCGCGCGGGTGGCGCTGCGATTCGGCACCCACCTTCCGGTAGTAGAAGAGGGCGGCGTCATACTGACCGACCTCGTAGGCCAGACGGGCGAGCGCGAGGTAGGAGAGCTCCTTGGCATCCTTGGCCGCGGGATTCTCGCCGGCGAGGGTGATGGCCCGTTGGAAAGAGCCGATGGCGTCGCGGTTCTCCTGGTTCTTCAGCTGCATGGTACCGGAGAGATAGGCACCCTTGGCTGCGTCGGGCGAACCGCTCGAGATGCGCGAGAAGAACTCGATGGCGCGAACGGGGTTCTCGTAGGTCCAGAAGAACCGACCAAGGCAGAAGTTCCAGCCATCTTGGAAGCCGGGCGACTGATCGCTGACCGGCAGATCCGCGAGCCGCTCGAAGGAGGGGTCGAAGTAGTTGGTGTCGCGGGAGATGGCATCGAGGATGGCGAAACCCTCGGCAAACTCGGAGTGGCTGGGGCCGAGCAGGACCCATTCCAGGGCCTTGCCGCGGATCGCATAGGCGTAGCCGGCCTTGTGCATCGCACGCACGAAGCCCGTGAGGCCCGCGTAATACTCGGCCGAGTCGGGCGCAGGATTCACCTCGGTCATGAAGCGCTCAAAGACCGCGGCAGCGCGAAGATAGTCGCCCTCACGCATGAGCCGATCGGTTGCGCGGAGGCCGGCAAATGCGGTCTGCACGCTCGCTGTGCGACGCTTGTCGGCCTCGATGCGCTCCATCATGTTGGCGCGCTCCTGCTCAAATCGCTCCTGCTCAAGCCGCCGGCGATCATCTTCGAGCCGCTGCTGGCGCTCGCGCTCCTGCTGCATCACCGCCGCGTTGTTGCCGCCACGACCGCCACCGGGGCGAACGGCCGCACCGCCGCCACCGGGTGTCGCCGTGCAGCCAACCCGGAGGCAGAGCTCATCGAGGACCGGCTGCGGGATGCCGGCAGCACGGAGCTCGCCGATCTCGGCCTCGGTGATGTTCACGCCGCTCGTGTCGCTTCGGATGACGTTGACGATGACATCCGCAGAGAGACCTGCGAGCTGCAGGTTCAAAATCTGGCTCTTGTCGATGGCGAAGGCCGAGGTCGCCGACAGCGCAACGAGCGCCGCCACAGACCAGGCCGCCGCGCGACGCACCATCTTGGATTGAAGGGATGAGACAACCATGTCAGGTTCCTGGCAGGTATGGGGTCAGAGAAGGAGACAGACCGTTCAGCCTAGAAGAAGTAGGAGGCGCCGAGCGCAATCTCCGTCGGCAGCGCTGTGCCACCGCCCGTCTTCTTGAAGATGAACTGGCGCACATCGAGTCGGAGTGCGAACTCCTGCGCGAGGTGAATATCCCAGCCGGTCGCAACGATGGCCTCAGCCGTCGTCTTGGCAGCCGGTGTGCCGAGGTCGCCCTCGGTGCTCGTCTCAACGCCGAGCGCGCCGGCGCCGGCACCGAAGAACCAGTCGAAGTGGGCAAGCTTCTGGCCCGCGAAGGCGAACTTGCCGTAGATCGGCGACCAGTTCACCACCACATTGCCCCGCCACTGCTGCAGGTCGCGCGAGAAGATGTTGTAGTCGCCCTCCTCCCGCAGGTAGCCGGCAAGGTCGCTGTCCTGCTCCAGGAAGACGAACGAGCCCGAGGCCTCAATCGAGAGCGACTCGGTGATGTGGTGACCGAGGCGCAGGTTGCCCTGGGTGTAGGTCTTAAAGGGGTCGTTGGGGAGCATACCCACGCCGAGCGTGATGTTTGTCTGCCCATCCTTCTCAAACAGGCGGCGCTGGATGACCCGCACCTGACGCTGCTTCGCCCAGAACTCTACCTTGTCGTCAGACTCGGAGGCCAGTGGCGCGGCGGGCGCGGTAGCTGCCTCCTCTCCTCCCTCT
>JBIIFW010000302.1:0-3771 GCA_044236985.1 Bradymonadia bacterium
TTCGACATCACCTTCCACAGCCATGGAAAGGCCACAAAAATTGATGCTATCGCGGCTAGGGAGAATGTTCCGCCGCGCTTCTTGGAGCAGATTTTTCAAGACCTGAAGGCAGCCCAGATTGTGGGCAGCAAGCGTGGACCGAACGGCGGCTATTTCCTCCTGCGGAGTCCGGAAACCATCACCATCGGTCAGGTTGTTCGGGCGATGGAGGGCGGCGTGGAGCACAACTGCTGCTTCGGGAGCGACGCGGAGGTGCGCGAGAAGTGCAAGGTCTCGTCGAAGTGTGTGACTTCTTCGGTCTGGCGCGACATCTCGGTGCAACTTAACGCCATCATGGATGCCGTTACACTGAGCGAGCTGGCTCTTCGCGGCGAGACACTGCGGCTTACACGGGATAGCGATGCTGGCCTCACCTACACCATCTGAATTGCCCGCCCGGGCGAACCGCGGCATGAACTGGCGAGCGCTGGTTGGCGGCTCCCCGCTGCTTCGACTCCGTCAGTCGGGCGATGGGCGCGTGCTCCTCAAGCTTGAGGGCCGCCAGGCGTCGGGCAGCTACTGGGACCGGCTGGTTGCGGCGCAGTTTGGTCGCCTGCCTGCTCATCAGGCTGTCGGCTTTGCGGGTCGCCACGGCCACTCGGTCGCGGTTGCTGCCTACGCTCGTGCGACGGGTCGAGCGGTCTACATGCTGGCAGAGGCGGGCGACGAGGCCCGTCTCGAGGCGTTGGTTTCGAGCTACGGCGTGGCTGTGGTCTCGGAGCTTCCCGAAGGGGCGGTGCTGCTCAATCCGGACGATGCGGAGGCGCATCGACGAGCGTTTGCGGGTTGGCTGGCGGAGCTGCCGTCTGAGGCTGGCGTCTTGGTGCTTCCGGCCTATGCTGGGCTTGTGGAGGCGGTCGATGCGCTCGCTCCGGGGCTCTCGGTGGTCTGGGTCGAGGATGATTTCGAGCGGCGCCGGACACTCTCCGAGGATGCTGCCTGTCGTCGGACGCAGGTGGCACATCGCGAGGGATTGCTGCTCTCCCCGCTCGGTGCTGAGCTTGTCGATGCCGGTGTGACTGCGGCCGTGCATGGCGCGACGCAGGTGATTGTTTTGGTGCCCGAAGGCGGGCAGCGCCACCTTGGTTGGTGGTGAGCAACGTTAGGAGAGCGAGATGGCGATAACGATTCGGATTCCAACAGCGCTCCGCAAGCTTGCGGGCGGTCTCGACAGGGTGCCGGCAGAGGCGGGCACGGTGCGTGAGGTGATTGCTGCGCTTGGTGTTTCGCACCCTGCACTCGCAGCGCAGCTTCTCGATGAGGCGGGCAACCTCCGCTCCTTCATCAACCTCTACGCCAACGAAGACAGCATCAAGGAGCTGAACGGGCTCGACACGGTGCTGAAGTCGGGCGACGACCTCTCCATCGTTCCTGCGATCGCGGGCGGCTAGCCGTGTCGGAGCAGGTGTCTGCCTCGGTGCTCGACCTGGTCGGGAACACGCCGATGGTGCGCCTGCGTGGCGTGACGGCCGGTCTGCCGGAGCGGGTCGAGGTCTACGCAAAGCTCGAGTACTTCAACCCGGGCGGCTCTGTGAAAGACCGTGCTGCCCGCCAGATGATTCTCGAGGCGCTGGCGGATGGTCGGCTCAGCACCGACAAGGTCCTCATCGACTCCACGAGCGGGAACACGGGCGTGGCCTACGCCATGTTCTGCGCGGCGCTGGGCATCGAGGCCCATCTGGTCATGCCCTCCAATGTGTCGCAGCCGCGCAAGGAGCTCATCGCAGCCTACGGGGCGAAGATCATCTTCAGCGACCCGCTCGAGGGGTCGGACGGCGCCATCGAGCTAGCCCATCAGGTGCTCGCGGAAGACCGGACGGGTCGATACTTCTACCCGGACCAGTACTCCAATCCCGCCAATCCGCGGGCGCACGAGCTGACGACGGGGCCCGAGATTGTACGCGATACCGATGGTCGGGTGACCCACTTTGTGGCAGGCTTGGGCACGACCGGGACCGTGATGGGGACAGGACGGGCGCTCCGGCGGTTGGCTCCGGCGGCGCGTATTGTCGCCGTGCAGCCCGATGCGGCGTTCCACGGCTTGGAGGGGCTCAAGCACCTGGAGAGCAGCATCGTACCGGCCATTTATGAGGCCTCTGGCCATGACCAGACCGTCTGGATGGGGACCGAGGCGGGTTGGGCCATGCGTGAGCGGCTCGGCCGCGAGGAGGGGTTGGTCGTCGGCCACTCCAGCGGCGCCTCCGTGGAGGCCGCATTGCGCGTCGCGCAGGGGCTCACCGAGGGGGTGATTGTCTGCATCTGCTGCGACCATGGCGACCGCTACTTCGACCCGCGGAAACTGCAGCGCGGCACCTCAGCGGTGGCCCATGTCTGAAGATGTGGTGACATCTGCGCTCTGGGAGCGGCTCAGCGGCCCGCTGCTCGAGGAGGTCTATGCGGCGGTTGCGCCCGCCTATCCGAGCGAGGGCTGCGGCTTCGTCTTCGAGGACGAGGCCGGCGCGCTCCGCGTGCTGCCGGCCGACAACCTCGCAAAGGGACGGGGCGGCGTGGATGTGGATGGCGGTCTGCGGACGGCTGCCGACTGGTTCGAGCCCGACATGCGGCCCTGGCTTCGTGCGGAGCGGGCGGGCTGGACGGCGCGGGTCATCTTCCACTCGCACCCGGATGTGGGCGCCTACTTCTCGAAGTCGGACCGGGCGATGGCGCTCTTCACCGACGACGAGGGCCTGGTCGTGGAGCGGAACCCGGGCCTGCTGCACCTGGTGGTGAGCGTTCGCCAGGGCGTTGCCGACGGCGCGGCGCTGTTTGGCTTTGACGAGGCGCTGCGCGACTTCGTGGAGCTGGCGCGTCGTTAGTCTTCGTACTCTTCGAACATGAGTTCGGTGCGGCAGCGGCGTGCTTCGCGTTCGGCGAGGGTGAGGCGGAGCAGGGCGTCGACCCGCTGCGCGCCTAGCACGCGGCCGGAGACTTCGCAGTAGCGGATCCACTCGGCGGCAGACATGCCGTCGATGGCGATGGCCTGGGCGAGCTCGAGGAGGCAGTTCACCCGGTGGGCGAGGTCGTCTGTGGAGACGGCCGCGCAGGCCTCGTCGGAGAGGGGCGAAGCGGCCGCAGATGCGAGCAGCGCGTGTGCCTCCTCCTTCGAGAGGTCGGGCGAAGTGGCTCCGTGGGCGATTTCGAGCGCCTCGTCATCGGAGAGTCCGTCTGCACCAGCGATGTAGCCTGCGAGGCTGAGCCAGTGCAGGCGGTTGGCGGGGTCGGGGGGCTGCAGCGAGCAGTCTTCCTGTTCTTCGTGGGCCATCAGGAGCACCTGTTTCCGCAGCGGGGGCAGGAGCGAAAAATCCACCCCTTGGCGCAGTTGTTGCACCAGACATATCTGCAGGCCCAGTTGGTACATTTCCAGCTGAACAGGAAGGTCGATTTGCCGCAGTTTGCACAGGCCATGGGCGTTCCCCGAAGGTTGGGTTTGGAGGTGATGGGCTAGGTGGAGAGCGGTCGGGGTGTCAAGGTTGGCCGCGTTGACGAGAGGGCGCCGAGTGTGGGAGGGAGCCGGCTCCACAGCAGGGGTGAAACATGGCACAGGTCAACGCGGTCGGAATCTACGATTGGAAGCCCATCTACCAGGAGCTTGCGACGAAGCTGCTGCAGTTCCAGGGGGATCGCAAACCGCTTCTGGCGTTTCTGCGGGAGCAGACGGACGTTCTAGAGGGATTCAAGAGTCTGAAGGGGGATCAATTCGCCGACGGAACCAAGGGGTTCGTGCGAGATATC
>JBIIFW010000401.1:0-2812 GCA_044236985.1 Bradymonadia bacterium
CGCAACGAGGCCGTTAGCGTCGACGAGAAGCTGGCCCGCAGCACCCGCAAGAGCGCCCGCAAGGAGCTCGCCAAGGGCGTTGCGCTCGCCCTCTCCCTGCTCCGCGAGGTCGACCCCGCGGTGGTCTGGGCCACCCTCCCGATGCTCCGCCGCGTGCGCGACTTTGCGCCCGGTAGCTTCGACCTCCGCCGCGAGATCATCCCCGTCATCGAGTCCACCGCCGCAACGGCCGGCATGCGGCTCGCAGACCCCCACCATCTGCTCACCACCGACTACCTCGAGCAGGAGTGGGTGGAGCTCGATCGCACCGACCTCGCCGTCTGGATCTCGCTCCTCGTTGCGGTGCAACAGAAGCACGAGCTGCAGCCCAAGATGGAGCTCCGCCGCAACGCCATCTGCATGCCACTGCTCCGCGCAAGCAAGCCCAAGCCGGCCCCCACGCTGGTCACGGGCGAGGAGCCCGCAGAGGCCTCCATCGAGGCGCAGGCCAGCGACCTCCCCGAGGGCGAAGAGTCTGCCATCACAGAGAGCGAAGAGAGCGCCGCACCCGAGGCCGAGTCCAAGGAGGAGCGCCCCTCGGGCCCCCTCTCCGGCCGGCCCCTCGTCAAGCTCCTCACCCGCGCCCTGGGCGAGAAGGGGACCTCTGCAGACCGGCTCGCTGCCTTTGGTGACGAGGTCATGCCCCTCGCCTGCCTCGCCATGCTCGAGCGCAGCCGCACCCTCCGCTTCCGGGCAGAGGTGGTCGACGGAACCCCCATGGCGCTGCTCTCCTGGAAGTCGGGCTACTAGGCCCGACGGCTAGGGCCGGCAGTCGTAGTAGAAGAGCGGCGAACCGGCCGTCTCCGAGGTCGTCACCAGCCCGCCCGGCAGGTAGGCGATGGCCTCGCCCTGCGGCTCTAGCGCGAGCGGCAGCACTACCGGCTCCAGCCCTGCGAGCTGCTCTGCGCCAGCACCTGCAGGCAGCCGCCACTCGTAGGCGTGGTGGTAGGTGCGGAAGGCAACCCGCCGCGTCGCCGCATCGTAGTCGGCCGCCGTCACTAGCTCCCGCACGAAGAGGTTTCCGCCCGGTAGCTTCCGCTCGCCCACCAGCGCTGCCACCACGGGCGCGCCCGTCGCAAAGGGCTGCACGAAGATGCGGGTCCGGTCCTCCTCCTTGCTGAAGATGACCACCCGCGCCTGCTCATCCACCCAGATCGCCTCGGCGTTGAGCGGCCCCACGGGATAGCGGAGCTCCATCGTCTCAAAGGCCTTCACTGTCATCTCGGCCTCGAGCCGCTCGGGCTCGGCGAAGCGGTAGAAGCGCACATCGTCCCGCTTCTCCCGGTTGTCGCCCATGTCGGCCACATAGAGGCAGCTGCGGGCCGCCTCGCCCGGTGCGCAGGGGCCGCGCGCGATGTCTTCCCAGTCCTTCGACTTGGCGCCTTCGAGGGTTACCGTTGCGAGCAGCTTCCCGCTCCGGTCGAGGGCAAAGAGGCGGGCGCTGTCGCCCGAGTCGTTGTGCACCCAGAGTCGGTCGTCCGACCAGCGGCTGCTTGTGAGCCCCGAGGCCTCGTCGACCACTGCGGGCAGCTCACCCCGCCGAATCGGATCTGCGTAGCGGCCGCAGGCGCCGCTGCCCTCGCTGTCGCTGCCCTCGCTGTCGCTGCCCTCGCTGTCGCTGCCGCTCGCCTCGTCCGCTGGGGCCATCGGCGGAACCGCCGCGGTCGCCTCGGGGGTGGCAGTCCTGTCAGCGGTGGCAGCCGCCTCCGACAGTGGCGCGGCCTCTACCTGCGCCTGCTGGCAGGGGGCGCCGCAGGCGGTGGTGAGCAGCATGAGCAGAGCAAGACGAGGAGGTCTCATCGCAGCATCCGGGGTGGTATGGAGGTGATCTTCTTGGGCTCAGGCGGCGGGCGGCTTCCGCGCCACCAGCACCCGGTCGAGATGGCTGTAATCCTTGAGCGTCGCCACCTGTTCCAGCCCGGCTGCTTCGGCCCGCGCGCGTGTCGCCGGCCCCTGCAGGTCGCCATGCTCCACAAAGAGGTAGCCCTCTGGCTCGAGCAGCTGCGCCGCCTCGACCACCAGCCGCCGGATGAGGTCGAGCCCATCGCGCCCCGCAAAGAGGGCCAACTCGGGCTCGTGCAGCTTCACATCCTCATCCATCCGCTCTCGCTCGCCCGTGCCGATGTAGGGCGGGTTGGAGACAATCAGGTCTGCCTTCGACCCCCGCGCCAGCAGAGGCGCCAGCAGGTCGCCCCGTACCAGCTTCACCCGGTCGCGCAGGCCCAGCGTTGTGGCGTTGGCGGCGGCCACCTCGAGCGCATCGGCAGAGGCGTCGATGGCCACCACGGTGGCCTGCGGGAACTCGGCCGCCAGCGAGCAGGCGATGCAGCCCGACCCGGTCCCCACATCGACAATCCGCAGCGGCTCCTCTTTGCGGGCTGCCAGTGCCTTCGCCGCCTCTTCGACAATCCGCTCCGTCTCGGGACGGGGGATGAGCACCCGCTTGTCGACGGCGAAGTCGTGTTTCCAAAAGCCCTTGGTGCCGGCGATGTAGGCAATGGGCTCCAGCTTGGCCCGCCGCTTCACCAGCGTCCGGTAGCCGTCCACCTCCGCGGTGGTGAGGGGCCGCATCAGGTCCATGTAGAGCTGGGTGCGTGAGAGGCCGAGCACCTGGCAGAGGAGCAGGTCGGCATCGAGCCGCGACGAGCGGGAGCCGCGCGACTGCAGGAAGTCGGCGGTGGTCTTGAGCAGATCGCGGGCGATGGGAGCGGCCATGTTGTCTGCCTAGTCGCAAGCCGCAGCGCGGGGCAACCTCGTCGTCGGCGGGGCGGGT
>JBIIFW010000303.1:0-3762 GCA_044236985.1 Bradymonadia bacterium
TCTCGACGGCGGGCTTGTTGATGAGTTCGAGGCCGGCGATGCGGCTGTTGGGCGGGCCGGCGGGGAGGTCGCCATTGGCGGCCTTGTTGGTCGATTCGGTGCAACGACCGCGCGTGTCGCAGGCGCCGGAGTCACATTCTGCGCCGGTCTCGCACTGCACCGAGCAGCTGCCGAGGAAGCAGAAGGCGCCGGGGTCGCAGTCGGCGTCGATGCCGCAGGCGGTGGCGCCTTGCAGCTCGAGCGGGCGTGGTGCGAGTTCGGGCGCGGGCGGGGCGACAGGCGCGGGGGCCGCGGCCTCATCGGCGCAGGCGCCCAGGAGGAGGGCGAAGGGGAGCAGCCGGGCAGCGAGGCGCGAGAGCATGGGTACCATCCAGGGACGGTGGCCCCCGCGCGGGTGAGGGGGCCACATTGTACAAGTTACGATAAAAAATGATCAACTTTGGCACGCCTCCTCAAAAGTAGCAAGTTTTAATTTTGTTATTCTTGTTTGGTGTTTGGTTTGCTCGATCTTCTGCCATAGATGCACGATTGTGTGACAATTCATGGAGTGGGTTGCCGTGCGGGCCTGTTGGTATCCTCGTCAGCCTGCGTGGCGGTGGGGCGGAGGGGTGGCGCTCCGTTCGAGCACCTCCACCCTCACGACCCGATTCCCAGGGTTGCACCCTGGGCTGGTATGCGTTGACCCTCACGACCCCATTCCCAGGGTTGCACCCTGGGCTGGTATGCGTTGACCCTTTGGGTCAAGCCGAACCCGGTGCCCTTGGCAGCTCAGCCTAGGCCGAGGCTCAGAGTGGCGGCGCGGGGCGGTCCTTCACGCGTTCAAGCCCCAACGGGGCGACATGTATCAACCCAGGGCAACGCCCTGGGATTCATGTGACGCACCACCCCCAAAGCGGCGTGCGCCGCCCTCCCCTGCGGGAGCGCGGCGCGGGCGGAGAGCCGCGAGGGCCGTTACCAGGCCGAGGTGGTCAGCGTGTAGCCGCCGAGCGCGCCGCCGCCGTAGCTGGTGGCATGCAGGTAGTAGGTGCCTGCCGCGGGGGCGGTGAAGAAGATGAGCGAGTTCAAGTTTCCGCCGGCGTCGTCGTCAGCGGCGAGGATGCCGCAGGTGGAGCCGCCCGCCACGTAGAGGTAGGTGTCCGAGAAGCCGCCCGTGGCGTTGAGCGCGATGCGTACCCGCTGGCCGGCCGTGAGGGTGATGGCATACTTGTCGAAGTAGTAGCCGAAGCCGCGGACGCTGTTGGACGAGTCGGTGGTCGCGAGCGCGCCCGTGACCGTCTGCGCCGCGGTCATCGTTGCCGCCGTACCGAGCGCGCTGCAGGCACCGGTGCAAGTGGCACCGACCTGAATGGACTGCGCATCGCAGGCCACCAGGGCGCAGTCGCCATAGGCAGCGCCGTTCCATGTCTGAATGGCCGACGAGGCGAACTCCTGCGAGCAGGCGATGGTGTCGGGGCTGCAGACGTTGTCGGTGGTGTTCACATGGTAGCCCGTGGGGCAGGCCGACTGCGCCACCGGCAGCACAGCGGTGCGGACCAGGCGGAGGCCAATGTTAGCATTACCGTTACCATCAGCAGGATTCCAGTTGTAGCGCATCGCAACCCGCATGGCGTACCCGTTCAGGGTGTCGCCGAAGCCACGCCCCTTGATACCGCGGGTTCCGTTGACAGCCCCGAGGGGGTCGGTGACCGCAGTCGTCGGGTAGGCGGCATAGGCGTCCCACTGGTACTCGTAGACGTTGCCGAGCATGTCGAAGAGGCCAAAGGCGTTGGCGAGCTTCTGTCCGCCAATCTGCGTGCGCCCGCCCGCGTTGTTTGCGTTCCAGGCGATGAGGTTGAGCTCGGCCTGGGTGGCGGCAAGCGGGTCGGCCGCGTTGTAGATGGCACCCGTGGTACCGGCGCGGGCCGCATACTCCCACTCCGCCTCGGTGGGGAGCCGGTAGCCCGTGCAGTTGAGCGTGGGCAGGTAGCTGCCGGGCGGCGTGAGCAGCGTGAAGGAGTGGTCGCCACGCTGCCAGTTGTTGCCTTGTACCTGACCGAGCACATAGCAGGGGGTGAGCCCTTCGCTCTCCGACCGGGCGTTGGCGTACCCTACGGCGGCATACCAGTCCACGCGCTCGACGGGACCCGTGGGGTTGAGGTTGCCCCCTGCGCAGGCCGCACCGGTGGTCGTCTGGAAGCAGGAGGGGTTGAGGTCGCCGGCGAGCCGAGTCCACTCGGCCTGGGTGACCTCCTTGGCGCCCATGAAGAAGGGACGGCTCAGCGTTACCTGGTGCTGCACCTCGTCGGCAACACGGTAGAGCTCACCCGCTGGCGAACCCATGGTGTAGGTACCAGACGGGATGAAGTTCATGCCGGCCGGGGCGCAACGGTCGTTGGCGGTGCCGGTCGGGCCCGTGGCGCAGTAGGTGGGGGCGAGCGAGGTGCCGGCGCAGTCGTCGTTTGTGGTGCAGAGGGCGCCGAGCGGCAGCTTGCAGCTGCTATAGGTGGTGCCGGAGCTCCAATCCTGCACGCCGGTCTGCGTACCCACGGTGCAGGTCTTGCTGTTGCTCAGGCAGGCACCGCCCTCGAGGTGGAAGCCCGTGGCGCAGGTGTAGGGCAGGCAGGCGCCGTAGGCGTTCGCGACGGCATCCCAGCTCTTGGCCGTTCCCACTGCATTTGTCGCAGTGGTGGCGCAGGCCACCAGGTCGGGCTCACAGAGCGTGCCGCTCACATGATAGCCCGAGGGGCAGAGGCCGCGCAGGGCGGTGAGGACTGGGGTGCGGACGAGGCGGAGGCCCGTGGTGTGGTCGGCGTAGGTCCAATCGAAATTATAGATGAGGTTAGCGATGCGAAGGCCATTGGTATTGCCGCGTGAGTACCCTGCGCCACGGAGGCTGTGATAGCCGCCCCAGGTCGTATGTTCGATGGGGTCGGTCTGGGCGGTGGTCGGGTTGGCCGATCCCGTGTCGTGTCCCCACTCGAACACATTGCCGAGCACGTCGTAGAGGCCGAAGGCGTTGGGCGTCTTGAGCGCGACAGCGTGGGTACGGGCCTCCGCGCCGACCGCGTTCGAAGTGTTCCACGAGATGGCGTTGAGGTTGGCCTGGGAGACGGAGACGCTGCCGTTCGGCACATTGTAGGCGGGGCCGCGGGTGCCGCCGCGGGCGGCATACTCCCACTCGGCGTCGGTGGCGAGCCGGTAGCCGTCGCAGGCGATGGTGGCGAGGATCGTCACCTGCTGGGAGTCGCCGTCGCGCCAATCGGCGTCGTAGGCGTTGTTGGCGTTGTCGTAGTGGCGCCGCTCGTAGCAGGGGGTGAGACCCTCCGCGACGGAGCGGGCATTGGCGAAGGCGGCTGCAGACATCCAGTCGACCCGCTCGACGGGGCCGCTGTCGTTGTTGCTGGTGGGGGTGCTCGTGGTGCAGCCAGTGCCCGTGGTGGTCTGGAAGCAGGAGGGGTTGATGTTGTTGGAGAGCGCCTTCCACTGGGCCTGGGTGACCTCGGTGGTGCCGATGAAGAGGCCGCGGGAGATGGTGGCCTGGAAGAGGTTCTCGTCGCCCTCGCGGTAATCTTCCTGGGTGGAGCTGCCGGCCGTGTAGGTGACCGGGGGCAGGTAGATCATGCCTGTGGGGGCGCAGCGGCGATCGGGCAGGCCGGTGGTCGCGGCGGGGCAATGGGCGAGGTTCTGCGCGTTTCCGTCGCAGTCGCCGTTGGCGCTGCAGAGGCCGCCGAGGGGCTGCAGGCAGGAGCCATAGGTGGTGCCCGAGGTCCACTTCTGCAGGCC
>JBIIFW010000350.1:0-3214 GCA_044236985.1 Bradymonadia bacterium
CAAACGGCTCTCGAGGCGGCTTCGACCTCTCTGCAGGCGACCAGCGCACAACCCGCGACCTCGAGGTTACGCGCGGCAGCGACGGGCTCGAGTGGGTTGACCTTACGCTTCCCTCCGACCGCTTCCGCATCTCTCGTTTTCGCGGTGACATCCTCTGGTACGGCGTGGTCGCTGAGCGGAGCGGGCCTGGCGTCGTCGTCGACAACATGGGCATGGTCTCGGGCCGCGTGGCGCAGATGTCGAAGATTGATCCCGACCACTGGGCCCGCCAGCTGACGGCGCGCGGCACAGACCTCGCCTCCTTCTTTTACGGGGTGAACGACGCTGCCGCGGGCAACGGCTTTGCGACCCGGACGGAGGAGTTCGAGCGGGCCTATCGCGAGCTGTTGCGCCGGTCGCGCACCGCCCTTCCCCACGGCGACTGCCTGGCGATGGGCATCCTCACCCGAGGTCACCGCGAGGGAGGCTCAGTCGCCACCTATCCATCGGTCGGGCAGATGACCGCCGTGCAACGGGCTGTGGCGTTCACCGAGGGCTGCGCCTTCTGGAGCCCCTACGAGAGCATCGGAGGCGACAAGGGAGCGGCAGCCTGGAACAACGATTCACCGCGCCTGCTCGGCGCCGACCTCGCCCACCCCACCCGCTCGGGCTATGTGAAGCTGGGCACGATGCTAACCGCGGCGCTGCTTCACGCCTACCTCGCCTGGATCGAAGAATCGCTCGGGGCGCAGCCGTGAGGCCGATTCTCCTCCTCATCGCCCTTCTCGGCATCGCCGGCTGCAACGGCTGCTCGCAGCCGCGCCCCAAGCCGCTCACAGGTCTCGCCCTCTCCGGCGACCCCGGCGACCTCTCGCCGCAGGCGCGCGCCGCCGCCAAACCACGCGACAGCGGCCATCCGCTTGCCCGCTTCTACCAGCGGTTGGCCGAGATCGACGGCGGCAGCAAGACGGCGCAGGCGAGCGTGCTCCACTTTGGAGACTCCCACAGCGCCAGCGACAGCTTCACGGGCCCGCTCCGTGAGAGGCTCGTGACCCGGTTTGGCGACGGTGGCCGCGGCTTTCTGCTTCCGGGTCTGCCTTGGAAGGGCTACGCACAGCGCTGCGCCGACTACGAGATGAGCGGGGGCTGGCAGCGGGTGCGTGCGGCCTCGGCGGACAGCAGGCCTCCCTTCGGCATGGGCGCCTTCCGCCTCGAAACCGGCACTGCCGGCGATACGGTTTCGCGCGGGCCGAGCCGCCGTTGCAGCCTCGGGACCGATGTCGACCGGGTCCGCTTTCACGCCCTCGCACAACCCGGAGGCGGCAGCGTCGACCTCTACCGCGGCAACGAACTCATCGGCCGGCGCAGCACCGCAGCAGACGAACTCGGCCTGCTGGCGCTGACCATCGACCTGCCCGCAGGTGGCTCCGCCCGGCTCTCCGCTGTCGGAGATGGGCCTGTCTCGCTGCTCGGCTCCATGGGCGAGCGCGACGCGTCTGGAATCTCGTATAGCGTGGCGGCCTTCAACGGAGCGCAGGCCTCGCAGTTCCTGCGCGGAAACAGCGCTCTCGTCGCCGCCGAAGTGGCCGCAGCAGCGCCCACGCTGCTCGTCTACGCCTTCGGTACCAACGAGGCCTGGGGCGTCGCAGGCCAGACCGACAATCTCCCGGCGGAGCGACGTGCAGCAGCCATGGAGCGGGGCGCGGCCGGCGTCACCTCCAGCCTGCAGAAGTGGCTCAAGCTCACCCGGTCTGCGGCGCCTGACTCCGACTGCCTCGTCATCCTGCCGCCCGACGCCACGCGAAACCCCAAACAGGTGCGCGCCTGCCTTGAGGCGGCGACGACACCTGCCGAGGTCGAGACGTGCAATGTCTCGGAGCCCGCAGTTGCTGCGGTCTCGGCCGCCTTCACCGCCATGTCGGAGGCCGAAGGCTGCGCCACCTGGGATATCGCCGCAGCCATGGGCGGCACCGGCTCGATGTGGGAGTGGATGGCCGCAGTTCCGACGCGCGGCCAGGCCGACGGCGTCCACCTAACGAGCGCTGGATACGCGCTCGTCGGCGCGCGGCTGGCGGGTGACCTGCTGGAGAACTTCGAACTCTGGAAGCGGGGCGAGTCGTTTGCGCTGCCGACCGGTCGCATCGAGCCGGCGGCCCAGACGGTGAGCGGCTGCATGCCCGCCATGCGGCTCATGTTCGACGCCTTCGACAACACCGCCCTCGCAGACGCCGCGAACTCCGCGGCACACCTCTGCCTCGCGCGGAGCCGGAACTAACCATGTTCTTTGATTCCGCGCTCTTCGGCTGGTTCTTCCTCATCGTCTTCGCGGTCTATTGGGCGCTGCGTCGAACCGAGGCGCCGCGGCTCTGGTGGCTGCTGGTCTGCAGCTACCTCTTCTACGGCGCCTGGAACTGGAAGATGCTGGGGCTCATTGCCTTCTCCACGATGCTGGACTGGCTCGTCGCGCGACGCATCGAGTCGAGCAGCGAGCCGCGCATACGGCGTGGCTGGCTGCTGCTCAGCCTGGTCACCAACCTCGGCATCCTCGCCTACTTCAAGTATGCCAACTTCTTCCTCGCCTCGCTGCAGTCGCTCGCCGAAGCGACCGGTTCCACGGTCGTTCTGCCGGTGCTCCAGATCGTGTTGCCGGCCGGCATCTCCTTCTTCACCTTTCAGAGCCTCAGCTACACCATCGATGTCTACCGAGGGAACCTCGCCTCGGAGCCCAGCTTCGTCCGGTTCGCAACCTTCATCTCCTTCTTTCCGCAGCTCGTCGCAGGCCCCATCGTGCGCGCCAGCGACCTGCTCCCACAGCTCCGCCTCCCGGCCAAGTGGGACGCCCGCACCCACGGGCTCGGTCTCGC
This sequence comes from Bradymonadia bacterium, assembly GCA_044236985.1. Classification (GTDB taxonomy): domain Bacteria; phylum Myxococcota_A; class Bradymonadia; order REDH01; family REDH01; genus CAIWGR01. Next base: position 2,844 of record JBIIFW010000350.1, read on the forward strand.
GCTCATCGCCATGGGCCTCTTCAAGAAGGTGGCCATCGCCAACCCGCTGGCCCTCAACCTGGTCGACCGGGTCTTCGACGCCCCGGAACTCTACTCCAGCGTCGAGACACTCGCCGCCGTCTACGGCTACGCCATCCAGATCTACTGCGACTTCTCGGGCTACACCGACGTCGCCATCGGCGCGGCGCTCCTCCTCGGCTTCACGCTGACCCCCAACTTCAACCGCCCCTACCAGTCCGCCAACCTCCAGGAGTTCTGGCACCGCTGGCACATCTCGCTCTCCACTTGGCTGCGCGACTACCTCTACATCCCCCTCGGCGGAAACCGCAGCGGCGGCTGGGCGACCTACCGCAACCTCTTCATCACCATGC
>JBIIFW010000304.1:0-3745 GCA_044236985.1 Bradymonadia bacterium
TGATTCGCGTAGCCACTCGGGTCGCCCGACACCCCATCTTCGGGGTGGCATGACCCCATGCAGGCTGCAACTTCGTTTTCCTCTCGCGCGTGCGGAAGAGCTAATGAATCTCACTGGACTTGTATTGTTGGCGGCGGTTCACAAGCAGGGATGGCTCACGGGTCAGCTTCTTGCTGTAGCGAACACGGGCGCGGAGTGGGTGCTCTGGGTGCTCATCATCCTGAGCATGGTTTCGCTTGCCATCATGGTGGAGCGCTACTGGTTCTACCGGACGCACAAGGTTGACTCGCTCGCCCTCCGTCGGCTGATGGTCAAGGCGCTTGAGAACGGCACTGCTGACCAAGCCGCCGACCTGATCCGGAATACGGGCGACAGCATGGAGGCCCGTGTTACTGTCTACGGTCTCCGTAACATCGGCCGCGGCCACAAGTCGGCCCGCGAGCTCATGAACAGCGCCATTGATTGGGAGAACAAGCGTTACGAGCGCTTCCTCTGGTTCCTAGCCACGCTTGGCAACAACGCCCCCTTCTTCGGTCTCTTCGGCACCGTTCTCGGCGTCATCATGGCCTTCGACGCGCTCGGCTCAGGGGTCAAGCCGGAGGGCGGGGGCTCTGCAGTCATGGGTCCCATCGCTGAGGCGCTGATCGCCACGGCCGTCGGCCTGCTGGTCGCAATCCCGGCCGTTCTCGCCTTCAACATCTTCAAGATCCGCGCCCACCACTCCTTCAACGACACCTCGATGCTGTCTCAGACCATGTTGGCCTTCGCACATGCCAAAGATGCACCGATGATTGCCAAGCACATGGTCTCTCCTGCCAAGGCTGCAGGCCTGGCCAAGGGCGCGTCGCCCGAGACGAAGAAGGGCAAGGCGCTCGACAAGCAGGGGAAGCAGTCAAAGATGGCTATCCCTGCCGAGCCTGTGAAGGCGCCCGAGGCTGTGGCGGCTCCGGCTGCTGCAGCTGCTGTGGCTATGGAGGCCGCGACGGAAGTTGAGGCTGAGGAGGCCGCGACGGAAGTTGCAGCGGAGACGAGCGGCGACCCCGCAACGAAGACAGACGAAGGCTAATGGTCCGGGCCGCTTTCGCGGCCGCTTTCAGCCCCTTCCGGGCAGATACTGGCATCACGCCGCCCTCGGGCGGCTCAACGGAGAGACACCGTGGCAGGTTCAAGCGGTAACCAAGACGAAGGCATCAGCGGCATCAACGTAACGCCGTTGGTGGACATCACGCTCGTGCTTCTCATCATCTTCATCGCCACCTCGGCGACCCTGGTAAAGGCCGAGCTCGGGATCAAGCTGCCCGCGCAGGCGGCTCCTTCGCAGGAGACCAAGCCGCCGCTGGTCCTGGTCGTCAAGATCGATGCCCAGAGCAAGATCAACATCAACGGCACGGATGTGCCGCGCGGTGAACTCAAGGAGTTCTTCGACAAGGCCAAGAAGCAGGATGAGCGGGTCTCTGCGCAGATCTCGCCCGACTCCAAGACCAAGTATAACGCGGTGGTGCAGGTGGTTGACGCTGTGCGTGAAGCGCAGATCAAGCAGTTTGCCCTCGCCGTCATCCCCCGCGCTGAGGCGGAGGGAGCAGAAAAGTAGGCGCCGCGGTGAAACTTTCACCGGTTTGCGACCTCCTTCGTTTGTAGGGTCCTCGACCCACCAGCATCCGCGACAATTCGACCTAGGACATCGATCATGGCAGCAAGCACCAAGTCAGGCGCAGTTCGGGACAGCAAGGGCTACGACGCCATGGAGCGCAAGGACAAGAGCCCCAGCCGCATGGTGCTCGGGTTCCTTCTCGGTACCGTCGTCCATATCGCCATCATCGCGATTGCACTCTTCTTCAACTCTTCGAAGTTGACGCGCGGTCTGTCTTTCGAGGCGTTTGAGGGGCTCGTCGCCGAAGATGTGCCGAAGGTGGAAGAGAAGCAGCTCCCTGACGAAGAGACCGAGTCCAAGAAGGCGGGCGGCGAAGAGGGTAAGTTCGGCGAGCCCGACAAGACCGAGGAGACGAAGCTCCCCGATCGTGACGGCCCGCTGGTCGAAGAGCTGCAGAACACGGAGCTGGCAAAGGCCTTCGACAGCCTCTCCGACAACAGCCAGCTTCAGGCGATCTTCCAGAACAATGACCTGATGGCGGGCGTTGGCCAGGACTTTGCGACGGCTGGCGAAGGCGATGGCATGGTCGTCGGCCGCGGCTCGGGCGGCATGGGCATGAGCGGCACCGGCAAGGGCGGCGGCGGCTTCGGTGCCGGCCGCGTTGGCGGCGTCGGCAACCTCGACACCGGCGGTGGCAAGGGCACGGGCGCCGGTCTGGGCCGCCGTGGTGCCAAGGGCCCCAAGGCTGCGATCTCCGGACGTGCTCGGGTGCAGAACGGCTTCCTTACGGCCGAGCAGATCGAGAAGGTGGTGCGGCGCCACAAGTCGGCCATCAAGTACTGCTACGAGCGCGAGCTTGTGAACGACGGCAAGCTCGGCGGCCGCATCGGCGTGCAGTGGACGGTCGGTCTGGACGGCAAGGTCGTCACCGCCTCGGTCTCCGAGAACACGATGGGCAACCGCAATGTTGAGTCTTGCATCCTCTCCGAGGTGAACAAGATGCGGTTCGACCAGCCCGACGGCGGCATGGTCGTGGTCGCCTACCCCTTCACCTTCCGCTCCGCCGAAGAGTAATCGCGGCCGGGCTCGCCCGGGCTGTCGACCCTGTCTGGTTTTGCATCACCTTGTCCGTCTGAGCAATCATGAGCAACCTGAGAACTTTCGAAGATGTGGACGTCGAGCTGTTTGGCAGCGAGACGCCAATCAGCAAGCCACTCTCCGCTGCGGCACTCCTCTTCATCGGCGTCGGCGTCCTGACGCTCGCCACGGCCGGCTGGTTTGGTTTCGACTACTACCAGACCCTGCGCCGTCCGACGGTGCATGTTCTCAACCCGCTCGACATCCGCACGACCGTCACCATCGGCAGCGAGAAGTTTGAGCTCAAGCCTCGCACCCAAGAGTCGCGGGTCATGGAGCCTGGCACCTACGACATCATCGTCGTCGACGGTTCCGGCGCGGAGATCTCGAAGGAGACCGCGAAGGAGATCCCGGCCTTCACCGATGTGGTCGCCTACAACATCGCGGGGCTCGCCACGCTCCGCGACAGCACGGTCACCTATCGGAAAGACCGCAAGCTGAAGACCGACCCCGACAAGTCGTTTCCCCACGTCGGCGAGACGCTGATCGTGAAGGACAACGTCGAGTTCGTCTTTATGAAGCCTCCGATGGAGATCTCCACCCGCGGCACCCCGCCGACGAAGATCCAGTACTTCTTCGGCCTGCCCTCCCAGATGGAGTCGCAGATGCCCTGGCAGTGGGAGGGCACGATTGGTTCGCTCTTCTACGCAAACCAGCCGGCCCAGGCGCTCGCCATGCTCATCAAGGTGGCAGCGCTCGACGGTAAGAACCCCCGCGTTGGCAATGTCACGCGGCGCGTGCTTCAGAACTGCGTCAGCTACATCGACTTTCCCTTCATTACTTCGGCGAACTGCGGTTCGATGTCCTCCATCGCTGCGCTTGCCGCCAAGGCTGGCAGCCTCGAGCCGCCCTTGGAAGACAAGGTGTTCGACATCTCCAGCGGAAGCGGCGAAGGCAGCGGCTCTACCAACTGAGCCGGACAAGGGGCCTCGGAAGAGGCCCTTCTTCGTTTTTGGCGCGTGCAACGAGCGGTGCTCCTTTGAACATTCCTTTCCTTCTCGAGCGGGACGACCTGCT
>JBIIFW010000419.1:0-2681 GCA_044236985.1 Bradymonadia bacterium
GTCCGAGCAGGTGCTTCATGAGCACACTCTTGCCGGAGCCGGAGCCGCCGATGAGGGTGGTGATTCTGCCCTTCTCCGCCGAGAAGTTCACGTTGCGCAGGACGGTGCGGTCGCCGAAGGACTTGACCAAGGCACGCACCTCGACGGCGAGCGGGGCGGCCTGCAGCTGCTCTTCGGCAGCCGGTGCGGCGGGTGCGGTCTCGCTGAGCCTGCTGGTCGAGAGCGCGAGGAAGGCGCGGACATCGGGATTGTCGCTGGCCCGGAGTTCATCGGGCGTGCCTGCGAAGGCGATGCGACCTTCGGAGAGCAGCGCGACCTGGTCGGCGAGCCGGAAGACGCTGGCCATGTCGTGGCTGATGATGACCTGCGTGACGCCGAACTTCTGGCGAGCCTCGATGAGCATGTCGTCGACGGCCTCGATGAGGATGGGGTCGAGGCCGGTTGTCGGTTCGTCGCAAAGCAGGATGGAGGGCTTGCGGACGAGGGCGCGTGCGAGGCTGACCCGCTTCCGCATGCCGCCCGAAAGCTCGGCAGGTAGGAGGTTGCGGGCATCGCTGAGGCCGAGTTCGGAGAGGAGTTCGTCGACGCGGGCGGCGATGGCGGCGGGCTCGAGGCGGCGCTCTTCGCGGAGCGGAAAGGCGATGTTGTCTGCGACACTCATGGCGTCGAAGAGCGCGTAACTCTGGAACATGGTGCCGACGCGACCGCGGAGGTCGGCGAGCTCCTCGGGTGTGGCAGAGCGCGTGTCGCGCCCCATCAACCGCACGGCGCCCTCGTCCGGCAGGTAGAGGGCGTTGAGCAACTTGATGAAGACCGACTTGCCCGAGCCTGTGCGGCCTAGCACGACCGTGGTCTTCCCCTCGGGGATGGAGAGGGTGACGCCGCGCAGCACCTCGATGGCGCCGAACCGCTTGGTCGCTTCTTCAACCTCGATGAGGGGTTCGGGACTCGACATGGTGCGTCAGAGGGGCGGCTTGAAGGAGATCTGGGGGCTGTGTATCCCTCCGCGCCAGTCGGGGCCACTTTCCCGCCCCGACCGTCGACGGTGTGTGCGCCTTTTCACGAGGCGCCTCCGTCCAACTCCAGAGAGTCCATGAGCGACGCACTCGAAGCCCGCATCGAAGCACTCGGCCGCCAGATCTTCACCGGCATGGAGAAGCAGTCTCCCTCGGTGTTCAACAAGGACTTCTGGTCCGGGAAGATGATGGAGTGGTCGATGAAGGATGAGGCCTTCAAGATCCAGATGTTCCGCTTCGTGGATGTCTTCCCCGTGCTGCAGAACGCCGAGCAGATTGCGCGGCACCTACAGGAGTACTTTGCGCAGCCTGGCAACGAGGCGCCGGCTTGGATGCAGCTCGGCCTCAAGACGATGGGCGACGGCACGGGGCTGATTGCCCGCACGGCGGTCGGCCAGATTGAGCGGAGCCTGCGGGGCATGGCGGAGACCTTTGTGGCGGGCGAGACGCCGCAGGCTGTGCTGCCGAAGCTCATCTCGATGCGGAAGTCGGGCATCACCTTCACGGTGGACCTGTTGGGCGAGGCCGCGCTGTCGGATGGAGAGGCGGAGGCCTACGCCTCGCGGTACCTCGACCTGATCAAGACGCTGGCACAGGCTGCGCCGGGCTGGAAGGCCGACCCGCTTCTCGACGCCGACAGCCAGGGGGCCATCCCGCGGGTCAATATCTCCATCAAGGTCTCTGCGCTCGACAGCCAGGTGAACGCCATCGACACCGAGGGGTCGGTGGAACGTCTGACCGCGCGGCTGCTGCCGCTCTTTGTGGCGGCGAAGGAGCGGGGCGTCTTCCTCAACCTCGACATGGAGAGCACCTCGCTTAAGGGGCTCACGCTAGCGCTCTTCCGTAACCTGCTGCTGCAGCCGGAGCTCGACGGCTACGACAGCGCGGGGATCGTGATTCAGGCCTACCTGCGCGACAGCCATGCCGACCTGCAGTCGCTCATCGACTGGGCGCGGGCGAACCGGCGCCGCATCACGGTGCGGCTCGTGAAGGGCGCCTACTGGGACTACGAGACGGCCCATGCGGAGGCCTCGGGCTGGGAGAGCCCCGTCTATGCGCGGAAGGCCGAGACCGATGCGAACTACGAGGCCTGCACACGGCTGATTCTGCGTAACTTCGATGCGGTGCGGCCCGCTTTTGGCAGCCACAACGTGCGGTCGATTGCCAACGCGATGGCGCTGGCGGAATCGCTTGGTCTGGCCAAGTCGGACATCGAGATTCAGATGCTCTACGGCATGGCCGAGCCACTCAAGCAGGCGGTGCGGAGCATGGGCTACCGGGTGCGGGACTACACGCCGGTCGGCGACCTGGTTCCGGGCATGGCCTACCTCGTGCGGCGGCTGCTCGAGAACACCTCGAACGAGGGCTTCTTGCGCGCCAAGTTTGCCGACAACGTGGACGGTGCGACGCTGCTTCGTGACCCGGCCGAGGTGGTGCGCTCTTTGCCTGCGCTTCCGCAGCCTGCCGCGCCCTTCTTTGCGAACGAGGCGCTGGTCGATTGGTCGGAGGCTCCGGAGCGGGGCGCGATGCAGCAGGCGCTGGCGCGGGTGCGTGGGAGCCTTGGCGGCGTCTATCCGCTGCTCATCGGCGGCAAGAAGGTGGCGACCGCGGAGCGCATCATTTCGCTGAATCCTGCCGACCCCTCCGAGGTCATCGGAGCGGTTG
>JBIIFW010000305.1:0-3731 GCA_044236985.1 Bradymonadia bacterium
CCTCCCTGCGCCTGGGATATCGACCGGCCCACTGCATGCCGCGCCGGCTCCTGCTGCACCGGCACCGCCGGCGCCGGCACGCCGACCCCCGCTGGCGGCCTCTGCCCCCTCGTCTACGACTCGAGCAGCAGCGGCTCCGGCCTCGACGCCGCCATCGTCCAGGGCATCAAGGCGCTCGTCCAGTTCGCCCAGTTCGACGTCACCGTCCGCCTCCGCGGCCTGCCCGTCAGCCCAGGCGTCGACACCTCCTGCTTCGTCGAGCGGGTCTATCCCGTCTTCGCCGACCCGGGCGCCAGCCTCTGCGCTAGCGTCCCGACGCTCACCGACAACGACAGCGACGGCACCCCCGACGGCTTCTCCGACGTCACCCCGGGCGCCAACCTTTTCTTCGCCGTCGAGGTCCGCAACGACTGCGCGCCCGCGACTGCCAACCCGCAGGTCTTCACCGCCTACCTGGATATCGTCACGGACGGTGGCGCCGTGCTCGACACCCAGCTCGTCACCATCCTCGTTCCGCCCGACAACAAGCTCGAGTAGCGGGGCGGGCAGCGGCGCTGCCCAAAACGAGAAACGGGCGGTGGCTGATGCCATCGCCCGTTCTTCATTCAGGAGCCTCTCGTTGGCTCAGTCGTTGTCCTTCTCTCCGGCTTCACCCTTGCCACCCGCCTCGGGGAGGACGCCTGGGTTGGTTCCCGTAGCCTTTGGGCCAATGAGGTCGGGCCAGACATCCTGCGCGCCGAGGTGGCCCGTGTAGCCAACCATGCCGGCCACCGCGACAGCGCCTGCAGCGACGGCCCAGCGACCGCCCGTGCCGAGCATCTTCGGTCCCATGGAACGGGCCGTGACGACCTCCACACCAACGGCAAGCAGCGCGAGTGCGATGGCAGCAACCATGGTCTTCTCCGCCATCTCCTCATGCTCGTGGATGAGCGCCTTGCTTGCCACGTAGTCTGCCTCTTCCATCTCTTCGCCGGTCTCGACCGCCATGTAGCTGGTCGCGGCACCGAGCACGAGGCAGACGGTCGCCACCCGCTGCCAGGTCGGCTTGCGGGTGATGGCTCCCAGAATCGCCATCGGTGCTGCAGTGATGAGAAGGGCCACGGGGAAGTGGACAACAGCGGGATGGAAGATCTGGAAGGCCATGGCAGACTCCAGGTTACTCGGTGCGCTTCATGACGTGGTAGCCGAACTCGGTGAGTACGATGCCCACCTCATCGACCTTGAGGCGAAGACCCAACTTGAGGAAGCCGGGGACCATCGGAGCGTCGGGGGCGATGTCGTAGGCCTCGCCCGACTTGCTCGAACCGGGGTCCTCCGAGAACTCCTTCATCAGCTTCACGAAGTCGCCCTTGGCACCCTTCTGGGCGAGGTCGGCGACCAACTTGCGGGCGTCTGCCTGGCTCCGCGCAGCGGCGCGGGGATCCTGACCGCCACGGCCGGCATAAATCTCAGCCTTCTCCTTGAAGGAGATGAGCACATGCTGCACCTTCGCCTTGGGGGCGGTCTCGGTGCGGGCGAGGATGTCTGCCGACTCCGCGGCGTCCGGCGGCGGGGGCGAGACCCGCTTCATGATGTGGTAGCCGAAGGGGCTGGCGACCACGCCAATCTCATCGAGCTTGAGGCGCATCGCCAGGTTCTTGAAGGGAGGAACCATCGGCGCCGCCGCGTCGACGGGGTAGGGCATGCCCGACTTGTTGGAACCCGGGTCTTCCGAGAGCTCTGTCATGAGCGCCTTGAAGTCCTCGCCCTTGGCGATGCGGGCAAGCGTCGCATTCACGAGCGCCTCCACGGCGGCCTCGTCGCGGGCGGCGGCGCGGGGATCCTGACCGCCGCGCTGCGCGTAGATGGCGCCTTGGGCCTTGCCCGAGATGAGGATGTGCTGCACGAGCACGCTTTCGGTGCCTTCGGGGCGAGCGAGAATTTCCTTCGAGTCCAACTTGCCTCCTTCCATCGCGTTGATGTCTGCCACAGTCTTGGCGTTCGCGCCGCTGCCCTCAGCAGGCTTCGAAGCGGGGGCTGCCGCGGGGGCGGCTGCCTCAGCGCTGCCTGCCTTCGGGGCGCCGGAGCCTTCTGCGTCGGCCGGAGCCTTCTTGGAACAGGCCGAAAGAAGAACCATCAACGACAGGGTAATTGCACGCTTCATGCCAAGTATCTCCCAAGTGGGGGGTGAAGCGGTGCGGCTACTCTTCGACCCCCGCTTCGTCAACGCTTCTGACGGCTTACGGCAGGCCGGTGGGCACATCGAGGCCGCCCGCGTAGGCGTAGCTCACGTCGCAGTCGTAGCCGTAAACGTAGAGCGCGAAGGGTGCGCTTCCGCGCAGCCGGTGAGCGCCCGCGCCCACCTCGAGCCAGCGGACCACTCGTCCTGTTGTTCCGATCGGCTGCGCTGGCTCCGCGACCGCCACTCCGTCCAGCGTCAGCGTCGTACCCGCGGCCGACACAACACTGGCATAGTTGAGCGAGACCAGCTCGCCGCTCCGACGCACCTCGTAGCCCGTCGGTACAAGGAAGAGGTAGTCGTCGCGAAGCTGCTCGTCGGCCACCAGCATCAGCTGCGCAGGGTCGCCCACGCCCGACTCTTCGATGCAGTCGAACTCGCCGGGGATCGTGCAGGTCTGCGGGAGCGGGCTCTCCGGGTCGCGGGTGCAGCCGTTCTCCGGGCCGGGATAGCTCGAACCGACCATGAACTGCGCGACCGAGATGGCCGCATTGGCCTCGATGAGGAAGCTCTCGGTGGAGAGGAACTCCAGCACCTGGCCGCTGCGAAGGGTGATGGACAGTGCACCCGCTTGCGGCGGCCGGGTCGTCACAGTGGTGCCGTCCGCTGCCGCCACAACGCGGTAGAGGTCGGGCTCGCTGCCGCGCGGCCGGAACTTTGCCGCAGCGTAGGTTCGGCCCCAGGCGGAGAGCGGCAGGTTCTGCTCCTCGAGGTGGTCGCAGTAGGTGTTGCGCAGCGGCACATTGGCGCACTCCGAGCCGGTGAACAGCGCCACAGGCCGGTCTGAGCGGACCCGCAACCCGGTGAGGTCGGCACGGTCGCGCTGCTCGGTCGTCAGCGAGAGCACCTGTCCGACCGCGAGTGCAACGGTTCGCGAAGCACCCGCGGCGAGCGCCTCAAAGCCCGGGCCGCCGGCAATGCCCGTGCCCGCCGGCGCCGTGATGGTCACCTGGCTCGTGCCGGTCCCCGCGCTGGCGATGGCCACAAACGACAGCAGCGGACGGGGGCCGACGAACGGAATGTTCTGCACCTCGGTGGGCCAGGCGAGCGCAAGATAGTCGTTGCCGAGCGTTGAAATGGGGAGCAGCAGCGAGGCGTCGTTGGAGTAAACCCCCGCATTCTGCTCCGGGTTGAACTGGTGCGCGACCACGGGGGCGGTCGAGGTCACCAGGTAGGCGTTCTGCGTGAGGCTCGTGTTGTCGGCGTCGGCCCGCGGCAACCGGATGACCTGCAGCGCGCCCGGCGCAACCTCCAGCGGTCCCACAATCCGGCGACCGTCTCCGGCCGCGACCGAGACCTCCGCCACCACCTCGCCAGGATTCGAGACGGTCACAGCAAACTGCTGCTCGGCGGCCGAACTCCCAAAACTGGCCACATCGCTGTTGTCGAGATCGACCGCCACAAACCCGCACCCGAAGTAGCTCTTTTCGTCGGTTGCGCAGGGGTTTGCGCAGGCGGCTCCCAGGCAGCCGGCCGCGCAGCTCTCGAGCAACAGCTCTGTGCCGTCGGCCTG
>JBIIFW010000306.1:0-3723 GCA_044236985.1 Bradymonadia bacterium
CGCCCACGCAGAGGGCCGCGCCGATGAGCCCATGCTTGAGCCGCTGCTGAAGTTCGAGGAGGTGCTCAAGCAGCGAGCTCTGGACGGAGCGGGCCGGTTCGGCGGTCATGCCTCACCTTCCTTGTCAGAGCCGCCCGAGGGGCTGAAGGCGAAGGTGCCTTGCGGGGCGGCGCGGGGCGCGAGCGGATCGGGCGCCTGGACCGGCGCGGCCGGATGGGCCGGCGCGGGCAGATGGGCCGGCGCGGGCAGATGGGCCGGCGCGGGCAGATGGGCCGGCTCGGGCAGATGGGCCGGCGGATGGGCCGGCTCGGGCGGATGGGCTGGCGGATGCGCGGGCTCGACAGAATGGGCCGGCTCGGGCAGATGGGCGGGCGCGGATGTGCTCTCCGGAGCGATGCTGCCGGCGGCTTCGGACTGGGTCCGGGCCCGCTTGATGGCATCGATGGTGGCGATGTCGTTGCTGCGCTCCGACTTGCTGGCAGCCGCGCCCTTCCCGCCAGATTCGGTAAGGATTTCTGCGCGGATCTGCTTCTTGAGCTCCTCGATCTGCGGCGAGCTGAGCATGTCGGACTTGAGCTTGGTGACCTCGCCCGAGAGCTCCTTCACCTGGCGCATGACACCGCCGAAGAAGCGGAGAATCTCGGGAATCTTATCGGGGCCCAGCACGAGCAGCGCGATCACCAGGATGACCACGAATTCAAAGCCGCTGATTCCACACATGTGCCAAGCTCCACTGCGCCGCGCTCGGCGCCTCTTCTAGCAGAGAAATCCTAGAAGTCGCGCTCTATACTCCGTATTCCGTCGAGCAGGCGACCGGCCTCGCTCTCCCGGAGGCGGCGGGGTTCGGTGCCGGCGCGGAAGGGCATGGAGCGCCCGTCGTCGCTCGTCTGGCCACTCCACGGGTCGATGCTCACATGCAGCAGCCCCGGCGGTTCGGGGGGCAAGAGCCTCTCGGGCGTGGCGTCGCCGCGGACCGAGGCGAGCCAGATGGGGAGCGCAACCGTTCCGCCCCGTTCGCCCTGCCCGAGCGGCCTGTCGTTCTTGTCGCTTCCGACCCAGACTACCGCGACCTCATCGGTAGTGAAGCCGGCGAACCAGGCGTCGTAGAGCGAGCTGGTGCCGGTCTTTCCCGCAGCGGCGATGCGGGCTGTGGCGATGGCGTGGGCGGTGCCGGCCTCAACAACTTCGCGGAGCGCAGAGGCGGTCTGGAAGATGGCTACGGGCTCGCCGACGGGCGTTGCGGAAGGTCCCGCGGCAAAGTCTTGGATGCGCTCCTCGAGCGGCAGCCAGAGCGCGGAGCGTGGCGATGGCGGCGGCAGGAGCAGCCCGCCGCGGGCGATGGCTCCGTAGACACCGGCGAGCTCGGCGGGGGTGAGGCAGCTGCCGCCCAGCGGGAGGCTCTCGACCGCGGCCATCGGGGAGGCGATGCCGAAGCGGGCTGCTTGGCGGGCGATGCGGGGGAGCCCGAGCTGCCGGCCGAGCGCGACGAAGGGGAGATTGCGGGAGGAGGCGAGGGCCTTCCAGAGGGTGACGGCGCCGCCGAACTGGCCGTCGGCGTTGCGGGGCGACCAGACCTCGTCGGCGCCGAGCTCGAAGGCGGCTGGGCCGTCGCTCAGCAGGGAGGCAGGGGTGAGCCCGCTCTCCATGGCGAGTTCGAAGACGAGCGGCTTGAAGGTGGAGCCTGGCTGCCGGCAGGCCTGGCGTGTGCGGTCGAAGGCCTCGGTCTTTGGCGTGACGGAGCCGACCTGCGCGAGCGGGACGGCGGTGGCGCGGTCGAGGACCAGCACGGCGCCCTCGGCCGTGGGTGGAGCGAAGAGAACACCGTTTTCATGAAGCGCGACCACTGTTCCCGCTGGCGCGTTGGGCAGCGCCGCTTCGATGGCGCTGGCATTGTCTGCGCCCCGCCAGAGGCGCTTTCCAGATGCATCGACCTCCAGACGGGCAAAGCGGGTTCCGTGGGGCTGCGGCCTAGCGCGGCGGTCGAACTCGGCCTCGCGGCCCGGCGCAACGATGCCGATGGTGGCGCCACGCTGGCGGACAGCGAGGGCCGTGACGCCGGTCTGCAGCGCAGCGAGGGCCTGTTGCTGTCGTGCAGCGCTGTGGCTGAGGACAAGGTCGCCGGTGGCCCCCTGCGCCGCGGCAGCGCGCGCTACCTGCAGGAGTCCGCTCTCACCCCACGGTGCCGCATGGTCGCAGAGCACGAGCGGCTCGGCGAGCGCAGCCGCGACCTCCGTGGCGCCCGCGAACCCCAACTCCTGAAGTCGTCGGAGCAGGCGGTTGCGCCGCTCGAGCGCCGCGGCGGCATGGTCGGTGGGGGCAAAGCGAGAGGGCGCGGGGATGATCGCTGCCAGCGTTGCGGCCTCGGCAAGGGTGAGCTGGCTGGGCGATTTGCAGAAGTAGATTTCGGCCGCCGCCGGAGCACCTGTCGCACCGGCGCCGAGGTAGACACGGTTGAGGTAGGCCTCGAGGATGGCCGGCTTGCTGAGCGTGTGTTCGGCGCGGCGGGCGACGACGAGTTCGCGGAGCTTACGGGCGAGGGTGCGCTCGGAGCCTACCTGCTGCTTTGCGAGCTGCTGGGTGAGCGTGCTTCCGCCCTCGCGGGGGCCATCGTGGCGGAGGTTGGCGAGGGCGGCACGCAGCACGCCGATGGGGTCGATGCCATCGTGGAGAAAGAAGCGGCTGTCTTCTGCGCCAACGACCGCCAGCGGCAGCAGGCTGCCCATCTGTGAGAGCGAGAGCCAGGGCCGTGCACCGCGGAGCGGGCTGCCAAGCTCCATCCCCTCGACAGAGGCGAAGCGTGGCGGGATGGGCTCGCGCGTTGCCTGCAGGTCGAGCTGTCGCTGCTCCTTGGCAACCTCACGGCCGTAAGCAGCGAGCGCGACGAGCAGCGCGATGGCGGCGCACCAGAGGCCGACCGCCAAAACGGCGAGCGCCCCTCGCAAGAGGCGAGAGGCGCGGCGGGCCATCCGAGTGTTCGCCTCAGCCAAGCCTAGAAGCCGAGCGAGGCGCCGACCGAGAAGGAGTACTCATCGTTCGGCTGATACTCGCCCTTGTCGTCGAGCTGCCAGCGGCGGTTGCCCTGCGCCGTGAGGTAGAGGAAGCTGTTGAGCGGCACCTTGGCCTCGGCCACAACGAGGGCGTCTTTGAGATCGCCGATTTCCGAGATCTCGTTGAGGCCGGAGCGGGCGTAGTAGACACCAATCTGGGCGGCATCGCCGGCGTTGATGGTGGCGCGGGAGACGAACTCGCCCGTGGCCTGGTCGTCTGCGCTGGTGGCATACTGGGCCTGCACCTGAACGATGCCCATAACGTCGGCGTTGAGCTCGGTAAGATAGCCATCGCTGGCCTTCACATCCGACTTTGCGAGCCATTCGCGCTTCGGATACTTCTGCGCGGTCTCGAAGCCGAGATCGTTGGTAACGGGGAGATAGGCGGAGCGCTCGACGCCGTAGACGGGACCGAAGTAGCCTGGCAGGTAGTCCTCTCCGAGAACGCGGTACTCCGCCCGGCCGCCGATGGAGATGTTGGCGGGCGCCTGCCAGCCGAAGAAGACACCGGTGTGCAGCCCTGTGCCTGCGCCGCTGATCTTGATGAGGTCGGTGTAGGGGGTGAGGACGAAGTCGCCGGGCGGCAGAAGCGGTAGCTCCGCATCGATGCCCATCACGGTGGCGGCCGACTCGGTCTCTACGATGAGATCGCCGTTCTTGTCTTGGGAGTACTTCC
>JBIIFW010000307.1:0-3719 GCA_044236985.1 Bradymonadia bacterium
CTGCGAGCAACGCCGGCAATCGGCGCATCAGCGGCCCGTCTGCTTGACCAGCTCAATCGCCTTCCGCAAGGCCTCTGCGGTCGCCGGATCGGTAGCCCGCTCGGCCGCTGCCTCGAGGTCCGGCACCGTCGTGATCATCGCCAGCTTGCCCATCGCAGTCGCGGCGGCAACGCGGATCTCGCGATCGTTGTCGTCGAAGAGCGCCAGCAGCACGTTCGCTGCGCCGGGGTGGCGGGTCGCACCGAGCGCTGCGATGGTCGCGAAGCGGAGCTCGGGGATCGGCTCGTTCACAGCCTGCGAAAGCCCGAGCACCGCGTTGTCGTTGCTGAACTTACCGAGCAACGTCGCAGCAAGCACCTGGTTCGACAGCTCCTCGTCGCGGAGGCGGCCGATGATGGCGTTGAGCACCGAGCGGGTCGATGCGTTGTCTGCCAGCAGCGAGGCCGCGCGAATCGCCGCAGCTCGCACGCGACCGTCGGGATGCGACACCTTGTCGAGCGCCGCGGGCAGCAGTTTGGTGAAGCCGAGAAGACCAATCGAGTCGAGTGCGCCGGCCGCAATCTCGGGCTCGCCCGACTGCAGGAAGCCCACGAGGATTTCCTTTGCCTTCTCCACAATCGCCGCATCGCTAAAGCTGCCGAGCGCGAGCGCCAGGTCGCCCACGACGGCGGGCTTCGGGTCATCCTGAAGCGCAAGAATGGCCTCAAATGCCTCCGGAGTCCGGGTCGCAGCGAGCGCCCGGGCCGATGCGCCGCGGATGCCCGGCGAGCCATCGGTAAGGCCTGCCTTCAACCGGTCAATGACGCCTGCGTTCGCCTTGCCCGCCGCGGCGAGCGCGCCGAGCGCCCGATAGGCCGCGCGCCGGAGCAGGTCGTCCTTGCCACTGGCCTGCGCCGTGATGCCGCCGATCGGCTGCGAGAGCGTGATGGCGTAAATCGACTCATCGAGCGCCGTGAGCACCGCCGCATTCTCGCCATTCTGCTTCACCGCAGCCACCAGCGCGGGCAGCGAGGCTGCCGACTTCCGCTCCGCCAGCAGCTCGGCAGCACGGGTGCGGACCGCCATCGTCGGGTGCTTCAAGAAGCGCTCGAGCGCTGCGTGCGGGTCGGTCCCCTGCAGCCCCTCGATCGCCTCCATCGTCCCGACCGCAGGAGCGCCCACGAGCCTGAAGGCCCGGAACTCCATGGCCGTCGCCCGGTTCGCGGTCGCGCCGTCGGACGAGATGGCCGTCGCCGCAGCGAGCCGCACCTCGTCGGTCAGCCTGTCTTCGTTCATCGCCGCCATCAGCGCGCCCCAGTTCTTGGCAACGTGGAGCGCGTCGACCGCGGCAGCCCCAATCTCCGGCTCCGGCGCTGCGAGGTAGCGCACGAGCTCGGGAGCCACGCGGCTGTCGCTGTTCTTGGCCAGCTCAGCGATGGCTGCGAGCCGCACGCCAAGGTCGCCCGAGCGCGAGCGGTAGAAGACCTCGAGCAGACGGTAGGGCGCGAGCGGGCTCTCCTTGAGCATCGCCGCAATCATGTTCCGCAGCACCGGCTCGGGCTCCGTGTCGAGCACACTCGCGATGAGGTCCCAACCGGCCGGCACACGGCTCGTCGCCAGCGCCCGCAGCGTGGTGTCGCGCACGGCCGGCTCGGGGTGCTTGAGCAGGGGCGCGGCCTTCGACTCAAAGCCGGTGAGCGAGAGCGACTGGATGGCGCCCAGGCCGGCCATCACCTCTGCTGTCTGCCGGCTCGCGAGCAGGTCCAGCGCGGCCCCTTTGAGCTTCGCATCGCCGTCTGCCAGCCGTGCGTAAAAGCTGTTCGACTCCACGAGCGACCGGTCGGCCATGACGATGTCGCTCTGAAAGAGCTTTGCCGGCGGCAGCGCCTGCCAGAAGGGCACCTGCTGGCGATAGGAGGCGTAGGCCACATCGGCCCGCGTCAGCCCCTTGTCGTGACGGCCGGGGAAGACCACCTTCTCGAGCCCAAGCTGGGTGAAGGTGTAGACCGTCTCGGCCTCGATCACGCCGGCATACTCTGCCACTGCGGGGTCGATGATGACCGCTACCTGTTTCTGCCGCAGGTCGGCATCGGTCATACGCAGGCTGCTGTTGCCATAGGTCACACCCTTGGCGTCGCGGAGCACCCCAAAGGCGGCCGGCACCGCCGACTGCACCGGCACATCGGTGCGCACCGCATCGGTCGGCATGGGGATCAACACAAACTGCTGCGAGCTACCGAAGTTCTGCGGCGTGAGCGCATAGACGACGCCCGTCGCATTGAGCTGCGCCTCGGCCTGCGCGAGCGGCAACAAGACGAGCAGAGCGACGAGGGCCATCAGACGGATACGAAAGGTTCCAGTCATCATCTCTTTGGGGGTTCAGGGCTCGGCGCAATGCGGCCAAGGCGACCCGCGCGGGTATCGTTAGGGCCACCGAGTGTCAAGGAACCGGCCCGCGCAGAGATTCCCACAGCGGCGCCGGTTCTTTGTCTGCGCCCTGTCGCGGCACCGCTTCCCCGCGGCATCCGGCGGGGCTAGAAGGCGCCTCTTCTCCGACCATCCGAGCAGTCTCCATGCCCGACGCCTTTCCCGCTGCCTACGCGCTGGCACTCCGCAGCCAACGCTGGGAGCTGGTCGCGCCGCTCATCCATGACGAGGCCTGCGTCACCTTCTCCAATGGCGCAGTGCATCGCGGCAAGGTGGCGGTGCAGCGGGCCTTCGAGGCCAACTTCGCAGCCATCGAGAAGGAGGACTACCAGGTAACCGAGATTGTCTGGAGCGACCGCACCGCCGATCGCGCCAGCTACACCTTCCGATTCGCCTGGACGGGCCGCATCGCCGGCCAGCCCGCCTCGGGCGCAGGGACGGGGAGCATCAGATTGGTGCTGACGCCAACGGGCTGGCAGCTGCTCGCCGAGAGGCTCCATCGAGCAGCGCCGTAGCGAGCGCGGTGCGGCTCGGGAGGCGTACCTAGGCGCAATGCACCCTAAACCGAACCGAGACAATCAACTTTCCCGTGGCGCCCCGCGCGAGCATCCGCAGCGAAGGTCGCCTCACAAACGGGTTCGGAACGAAACGACGCGGAACTTTTTGAAGTCCTCGCGATGGAGCGGCTTACCAGCCTCCGAACGGATGTAATCAGCCATGATGTCAGAGCCAGTGCGCGGTCCAATCGCCAAATCGAGGAAATCCAGCCGAGCGCTCACTCCCTGAGGGAGAGGAAGTTTAGCCTCGAAAGAGGATTCAATCTCTTTCATCGCCTGCTCCGACAGCAGCCACTCACCTGTGTCGCAATCGGGCGCGCCCGACTGGTCCAGATTCTTCACTGTTACGAACCCCACAGCGCCCCACTTGCCGTCTCTGGCAAGCAGTTGAACCGCATAGATGCCATCACCGTGCTGCGTCATGAAACACTCCCCTCACTGCGTTGGAACGCATCTGATCACGCAACCTTGTTGCTGACACCCAAGCATACCAGACAGAGCGAAAGCGACAAATTTGGCGCGCGATGCAGCGGGACACCGACGAATACTCGGAGACATCATTTCCGCAGCACCGCGTCGACCAGATCCGCACAAGGCGAATCAGCCAACGTGACCCGCTGCCTCAGAAACCGCCACCGACCCAGCCTAGGCTACCGCAGACGCTCCAGCGTCTCGTCCGGCGACAGCACCTCGCGCCGCACCGACCCAGGCGACTGCCGCCAGAACTCCGACGCGCGGACCGCCACCGCCTCGCAA
>JBIIFW010000308.1:0-3711 GCA_044236985.1 Bradymonadia bacterium
CCCAAGTCGGAGCACTGGGAAGAGGTGGCCGACGTGGTGAAGATTGTGCGGGATGTGCAGCGCATCGCGGGCCATACCAACCCAATCCACTTTGAGATTCTCATCGAGTCGCCCGCCGCCTTCCTCGAGGCCGAGAAGATTGCCGCCATCGACGGCGTCTCGGCCCTCATCTTCGGCGCCTGGGACTTTGCCCGCACCGTGAGCGGCAAGGTGACGGCCGACGGCTGGATCTACGACCAGCAGACCGTGCGTCAGCTCCTGCCGGTCATCGCTGCGGCGCATGGCAAGGAGGCGGTCGATGCTGTCACCGGCACCCTGCCCATCCGGCCCAAGACCCCGGCCGGGGTAACCGACGCAGAGGCCGCAGCGGCGCTCGCCTCGAACCCCGACACCATCGATGCCGCCAAGTTTGGCGCAGCCTTCGTGGAGAGTGTTCGCAAGCGCAACCGGGCCATCGAGCTTGCCCGTCGCGACGCCGAGAATGCCCGCGCCGCCGGCTACGCGGCCAAGTGGATTCTCCACCCCGACCAGATTGAGGCGATTCATGCGGCCTGGTCCCCGGGCCGTGAAGAGGCGCTCCGCGCCCTCAAGCTGACCGCCGACTATGCCCGCGCTGCGCTCTCTGGCTCCGGCGCCGAGGTCGATGGCGACCGGCTTGCAGACAAGGCCGTTGTTGGAACGGACTGGTGGGTGGTTCGCGCCGGCATGAAGTCGGGTTCCATCACAGACGCCGATGTGACGGCAACCGGACTTACGATGGAGGCCCTGGCGCGCACGGTTGTGACCCACGACGGTCACAGCGCGCTCTCGTAACGACGCGGAGGAACGATGTCGCAACAGACCTTGCAGGCGCCGGCTGATGCGGCGGCGTGGCTCTCCGCAACGGTAGATGGCTGCGTCGCGGCGCTCGCCGACCGGGTAACCGTGAAGGGCAAACTCTCGCGCGAGCGGCTCGACGCGCTTCAGGCCGAGGCCTTCGAACTCGCCCGAACGCTCGCCGAGCGTGAGGCGGCCCGCGCGATGCTGGCCTATGCGGAGCGGCTCGGCGACCCGCTCTCCGCGGGGCTCGCGGCCACCTATGTGGCGCTCGTCACGCGTCGGATGCTCGAGCGGCTGCTTCCGGGCGGCGCCTTCTACGGCGCTGCGGCGGCCACGCTCCCCGAGGCGGTCGCGGCCTTCCTGCAGCAGGCCGGCTCGCCTGAGCAGCTGTTGGCGCTCAGCGAACTGCTCTACGAGCGCACCGCCGAGCCCACCGGACCGTTGGGCCTTGGCTCCGACCACCGCGAGATGCGTGACCTCTTCGCCCGCTTTGCCGACGAGAAGCTGGCGCCTGTCGCCGAGCATATCCACCGCGACGACATGGTGGTGCCCGAGCCGCTGCTCAAGGAGCTCGCGGCGCTTGGCGTCTTCGGTATCTCGATTCCGGAGAGCTACGGCGGCTCCTTCGTCGACCACCTCACGATGTGCATCGCCACCGAGGAGCTCTCCCGTGGCTCGCTCGGCGCCGGCGGCAGTGTCATCACGCGGCCGGAGATCTGCTCGAAGGCCATCCTGGGCGGCGGAACCGAGGAGCAGAAGGCCAAGTGGCTGCCCGAGATTGCATCCGGCGAGCGGCTCGTGAGCGTGGCCGTCACGGAACCCAATGCGGGCTCCGACGTGGCTGCCGTGCGGGTCTCGGCGCGCAAGGTCGAGGGCGGTTACCTCATCAACGGCGAGAAGACCTGGTGCACCTTTGCGGGGCGCGCAGACACCTTCGTGCTGCTGGCGCGTACGGGTCGCCTCGAAGATGGGCCGAAGGGACTCACGATGTTCCTCGCGGAGAAGCCGGCGGTGATTGGCGGCGACGAGTCGTCGTTCCGCCACACGCAGCCAGGCGGCGGCACGGTGGAGGGCCATGCGATTCCAACGATCGGCTACCGCGGCATGCACTCCTTTGCGGTGCAGTTCGAGGACTACTTTGTGCCCGACAGCCACCGGGTGGGCCGCGAAGGCGAGGGCTTTGCGCTGCAGATGAAGGGGTTTGCCGGCGGTCGCATCCAGACGGCGGCGCGCGCGGTGGGCGTGATGGAGGCGGCCTACCGCCAGGCCATCTCCTATGCCCGCGACCGGCAGGTCTTCGGCGAGCCGCTCGCCAACTTCGGGCTTTCGCGGCAAAAGCTGGTGCTGATGGCGGCCATGATTCAGGCATCGCGGCAGCTCTCCTACCATGTGGCCGGCCTGATGGACGACCACAAGGGTGGCATGGAGGCGTCGCTCGTGAAGCTGCTCTCCTGCAAGGATGCGGAGTGGGTGACGCGCGAGGCGATGCAGCTGCATGGCGGCATGGGCTACAGCGAGGAGTATGCGGTGAGCCGGCTCTGGCAGGATGCCCGGGTGCTCAGCATCTTCGAGGGCGCCGAGGAGATTCTGGCTGTCTATGTGGTGGCCCGGGGCGTGCTCCGGGAGAAGATTGAGGGTGTGGCGGGCTAAGCAGCGAGGGATGGCATGAGCGGCAAAGGTTGGCAGGGGAACTACTTCGAAGACTTCGCGCTCGGCACCCGACTGGATTGCCCGCCCGATCGCACCCTCACGGCTGGTGATGCGGCGGCCTACATCGCGCTGACGGGCGACCGGACGGCTGCCTTCTGCGGCAGTTCGCAGCAGGCCCACCCGCTCGTCGTCTTCCACACGGTCTTTGGCCAGACGGTGCGGCCGATCTCGCTCAATGCCCGCGCCAATCTTGGCTACGCGGGCATTCGCTGGGGTGCGCCGGTCCTCTTCGGAGACACGCTTTCGACGACGCTCGAAGTGGTGGGGCTCAAGGAGAACTCCAACCGGCAGACGGGCGTGGTCTATGTGCGGACGGTGGGCCTGAACCAGCGGGGCGAGGAGGTGCTCTCCTACTGGCGCTGGGTGATGGTGAAGAAGCGGGGCGATGCCCCGACTGCTTCGCTGGAGGCCCCCGTTGTTCCGGAACTGCCCGCCAGCGTGGCGCCGTCGCAGCTTCGGCTCGAGGCCAAGCCGTTGCCGGTGCGGGCCACGGGTGCCCGCTTCTTCCTCGAGGACTACGCGGCCGGCGAGCGCATCGACCACCACGACGGCATGACCATCAACCCGTCGGACCACATGGCCTTCACGCGGCTCTTCCAGAACAGCGCGAAGGTGCACTTTGATGCCCGCCTGATGGAGGGCAAGCCGCTGGTCTATGGCGGCGTGGTCATCAGCCACGCCTATGCGATGGCGCTCAATGGGCTCGAGGCCCGCTTGGGGATTGTCGGCATCAATGCTGGCGCCCACACGAGCCCCATCTTCGCGGGCGACACGCTCTATGCGTTCACGGAGGTGAAGGAGGTCTTTGCGCCCGAGGCGGGAAGCGTCGGCGCGCTCCGGCTGCGGCTCATCGGCGTCAAGAATCTGGACCCGTCGTCGGCCGGCTTTGAGCTGATGGTGGAGGACGCCAAGACGCCGGGCAAGCGGGTGCTGAACCCGGCTGTGGTGCTCGATCTGGACTACTGGGAGGCGATGCCCAAGCGGAGCGGGGTGCCGGCGTGAGCGGCGCCAAGCAGGCCGCGCCCTGGCTCATCCGCACCTACGCCGGCTTCGGCGATGCGGCGCAGACAAACGAGCGGTTCCGCGAGAATCTCTCGAAGGGGCAGACAGGCCTTTCGGTGGCCTTCGACCTTCCGACACAGAACGGATACGACCCCGACCATCCGCTCGCCGCGGGCGAGG
>JBIIFW010000309.1:0-3707 GCA_044236985.1 Bradymonadia bacterium
AGGATGCGGGCTGCTCCCCACCGTGCCGGGTGGCGGAGTCGGCGGCGCTTGCGGTCGGTTGACTGGGCGCCGGCTGACTGGGCTTGGTGGCGCCGCTCTCCTGGGCCATCGTGTCCGAGTTGGACAGCAAGGCATCGGTTGCAACGGGGGGACGGGAGACGAACAGCGCCGGCTCCGCATCGTCGGCCAGTTGGGGCAGCACCCTGCGGATGTCTGCGAGCATCGCTGCTGCTGTCGGATAGCGGTCCTCAATCTTGGCCGCTGCTGCGCGCCGGATGATGTCGGCCAGCGGCGACAGTTCGGCGTCTGGCCCAAGCGGAATCACGCCGCCCTGCAGATGCTGGTGGGCGCTCATCACGGGCACGTCGGAGGCGTAGGGCGCCCGTCCGTCCAGCGCCTCGGCCATCATGTGGCCGAGCGAGTAGAGGTCGGACTGCGGCTGTGCCTGTCGGCGGAGGACCTCGGGCGGGGCGTAGAGCGGCGTACAAAAGATGAAGTCGCCCACGGTCTGGTTGGCGAGCGCTGCTGCATCGTCTTCGTTTGCGAGCACCTTGGCGATGCCGAAATCGAGAACTTTCGCCCGCGCCGGACCGGAGGCGAACCCCTCGACGACGAGGACGTTCGCGGGCTTGATATCACGATGCACAATGCGCGCTTTGTGGGCCTCGTCGAGCGATTCGAGGATGTCCATCGAGAGGCGGGCAACCATCGCCGGCGGAAGCTTGCCGTACCGTGTCAGGAGCGACTCGAGCGGGACGCCGGTCACAAACTCCATCACGAAGTAGGGGGCGCCGCCGGTGACGCCAAAGTCCATGACCCGCACTGTCTGCGGGCACTTGAGGCCGCTGAGCAAGACCGCTTCGTGGCGGAATTTCTTGATGACCTCCGCCTGGCCGGCATGCTCGCCGCGGAGAATCTTGATGGCGTAGAAGAGGTCGCGCAGCTCTGTGTGGCGGGCCTTGTAGACGATGGCGAAGCCGCCCTCGCCGAGTTTGTCGACGAGCTCGTAACGACCGCCGACGATGCGCTCTACTCCGTTCGGGAGTTCGAGCGCTTCGGTCGACTTCGGGGCGCGAACGGCAGGCTCTGGCGAAGACATCGGTGGCCGGGGTGAAACGAAACTTTGAGGATTCAGACTACACCTTGTGCTGTCCTCGCGTCAATTGAACGGCCTGCCGCGGCGCCCGCATCTGTGCTAGGGAGAATTCCTACGATTGAAGGCTGGAGACGTGATGTTGAATCTGCGCTGGTTTATGATTGCGGCATTGCTCCTCACCGCCTGTGACGGCCTCACCACCGACACCAAGCGGCGTCAGCGCGAGGTCGAGAGCGACACCCCGGAGGATGCCGCCGATACCGGTGCGCCGCGCGATACGGACGACGATGACGATACCGGTGACGACACCACCGACACCGGTGCGGTCGACAGCGGCTCAGACACGGGCACCGACGCAGACACAGGCGATACTGGGCTCGGGCAGGGCAATCGTTGCGGCGGCGAAGAGGAGCTCAGCTACCGCGGCAACCCCTCCACCCCCTCGTCAAACTGCGGCATCTGTGACGATGGCCTGCTCTACTGCGCGGCCCCAGACGAGCTTCGATGCGCGGGTGCCCTCACTGCCAACAGCTGCGGTGGCTGCGGCCAACTGCCGGCCCTGCCCGGCGAGAGCTGCGGCCTCTGCGACGATGGCCGCTGGGCCTGCGGCGGCGGCGCCCTGAGCTGCATCGGCGACGGCCCGACCAACGCCTGCGGTGGCTGCGCGCTCCTCGACGCGACGCCTGGCGCCACCTGCACGCTCGACGGCGGCGAAACGGGCGTGGCAGCCTGCGACGGCGGCGATGCCATCCGCTGCGCACCGCTCGGCACCAACCTCTGCGGCGGCACGGTCGAACTCTTGCTTCCGGCCGGCCTGTCTGGCGTTGCACCCATCCCCGGCACCCAGTTCACCGACCGCTGCCTCCGTGGCTCGCTCGTCTGCGAGGGCAACCTGCTCGCGGCAGCCTTCGTAGAGCAGGGCAACGCCTGCGGCGGCTGCGAGCCGCTCCGTGGCGCGCCGGGAGCTCCCTGCAACGGTTGCGGTGGCCTCTGGGCCTGCGACGGCGCCGAGGCTGTGCAGTGCGAGGGTCCGGCTCCGAACGACTGCGGTGGCTGCACCTCCCTCCCGCTCGCGGTAGGCAGCCGCTGCGAGAGCGATGCGCGCACGGGCTCCGTCATCTGCATTGGCAGCGACGACGTCGCCTGCCTCCCGCCCGGCCTCGCCAACGCCTGCGGCGGCATCGGGTCGCTCGCCGGACTCCCCCTCGGCACAACCTGCGGCGCCTGCCTCGACGGGGCCGTGGGGTGCGATCCCACCGATGCCGCTCGTCGGCGCACCGTCTGCCTCGAAGCCGGAGCGACCAACGCCTGCGGTGGCTGCAGCTCGCTCGAAGCCCCGCTGGCCTCTCCCTGCGGCACCTGCGGACTCGGCCTCCTTGCCTGCGACGGGACTGACGCGCTCCTCTGCGCCGACGACCCCGGCGCTGCTGCGCTCAACGCCTGCGGCGGTTGCGGCCCGCTCCCCTCGACCCCCGGCGCCTCCTGCGGCGCCTGCGGAAACTGGTCGTGCGACAGGGCGGTCTCGGGCCGCCTCGTCTGCGTGGAGCCGGTTGGCGGCTGCCCGTCGGTGGCTGTCTGCGGCGATGGCCGGCTGGATGCGGGCGAATCGTGCGACGACGGAAACGCCACGACGGAGGTTTGCCTCTACGGCGAGCGCGCCTGCTCCATCTGTGACCTCAACTGCGAGCAGGTGCCCGGCGCAACACGATTCTGCACCGATGGCACCCTCGATGCGGAGGAGTTCTGCGACGACGGCAACAGCGACAATGCCGACGGCTGCAGCAACGCCTGTCTGTGCAGCACGGGATTCCACGCGGAGGGCGGAGCCTGCGCAGCCGACAGCCGTCCCTGCGAGGTCGTTAACGGCTTCGGAGCGGAGGCCTGGGATGGCGCAGCCTACGGCGCCTGCCTGCCGGTCGGATGCGGCTCAGGCTTTCACGTCGAAGCGGGCGGCTGTGCCAGTGACTCGCGTGAATGCACGCTCGAGAACGGCTCGGCGGTCGAGAGCTGGACCGGCGCTACGTACGGCGACTGCACGCTGACCGCCTGCGACGCCGACTTCCATGCGAACGGCAACCGCTGCGACGCCGACGTCGTAGATTGCGCTGCGCCGAACGCGAGCGCTGCCTCGCAGGTATGGGATGGCTCCGGTTACGGCGACTGCCTGCCGACCGCCTGCGCCATCGGCTACCATGTCGAAGCGGGCGCCTGTGCCAGCGACAGGCGTGACTGCGCGATCACCAACGGCTCGGCCACGGAGAGCTGGACGGGCGACGGGTACGGACCCTGCACGCTGACTGGCTGCGACAGCGGCTTTCATGCGAACGGCAACCTGTGCGACGCAGACCTCCTGAACTGCGCGCTGGCGAACGCCACGGCGGCCACGCAGGTCTGGGACGGCTCGGGCTACGGCGCCTGCACCGCCTCCTCCTGCGAGACCGATTTCCATGTCGCGGCCGGGAGCTGCGAGAGCGATCTCCGCAGCTGTGTCATCATCAATGGCAGCGGCGTCGAGCGATGGAGCGGCGCAGCCTTCGGCCCCTGCACCCTCACGGCCTGCGACCTCGGCTACCACGCCGCCGGCGGCAGCTGCGCCTCCGACACACTTCCC
>JBIIFW010000310.1:0-3702 GCA_044236985.1 Bradymonadia bacterium
ATCGTCCACGACCACATTCCGGCGCACCGGCAGGCAGTGCATGAAGAAGCCGTTGTCGGTCGCCTCCATGTGGCGCATCGAGACCCGCCAGGTGCCGCGGAGCGCAGCCTTGAGCCGCGTCTCCTCGTCGGGGTGCTGGTAGTTGGTGATGCTGCCCCAGCTCTTGGCGTAGACCACGCGGGCGCCGGGCATCGCATCCTCGATGTCGTTGTAGACGGTGACCGAACCGCCCGCGCCGCGCGCGAGCTGGTTGGCCCGCGACATGATGTCTGCGTCGAGCTCCCAGCCCTCGGGGTGGGCGAGCCGCACCTCCATGCCGAACTTCGCCGCCTCGAGCAGGATCGAGTTGGGCACCGCCATCGGCAGCGCCTTGGGGTGGTAGGCCCAGGAGATGACAATCGGCTGCCCCTTCGGCGAGCCGATCCGCTCCTGAATCGTCAGCAGGTCGGCCAGGCTCTGGCAGGGGTGGTAGAGCGACGACTCGAGGTTGATGATGGGCACATCGGCCCACTTCGCGAAGGCCGACAGGATGGGGTCCATCCGGTCTTCGCCCCAGCTCCGCCGCTCGGGGAAGGAGCGGATGCCGAGCGCCTGCACGTAGCGCGACAGCACCTTTGCCGCCTCCTTCACATGCTCCGCCGCGTCGCCATCCATGACGCGGCCTTCGCGGTGCTCCAGCTTCCAGGTGCCCACGCCCACATCGAGCGTCACCGCGTGACCGCCGAGCTGGTACATCGAGATGTCCATGCTGGTGCGGGTACGGAGCGACGGATTGAAGAAGACGAGGCCCGCCGACTGGCCGGCGAGGTCGGTCCGAATGGGCCGCTTCTTGAGGTCGAGCGCCCGCTCAAAGAGCTCCTGCGTCGCGTCGAGCGATAGCGAGGTGGGCGAGAGGAAGTGGGGGAGAGGCTGCGTCATGCTGTGAGGTTGCTCCTCAAGTTAGGGCCAGAAGCCCGGCTGTGAGAGTCCGGTGGTCTCGGGGAGCCCGAGCATCAGGTTCATGCACTGCACCGCCTGGCCCGAGGCCCCCTTCACGAGGTTGTCGATGGCGGTGGTCACATGGAGCCGACCCTGCGGCGTGCGCCGGGCCCGCACCTCCACAAAGTTGGTGGTCACGATGGGGGTGAGCTGCGGCTCGCGGCCGCGGATCAGCTTGATGAAGGGCGCCGTCGCGTAGCATTCGCGGAAGGCCGCCTCGACCTCGGCCTCGGTCACACCCTCGGGCAGGTCGGTCTGCACCACCGCCAGGATGCCACGGACGAGCGGCGCCGAAATCGGGGTGAAGGCGAGCGATTCGGGGCTGCCGCCCGCCTCGCGGAGCGTCTGCAGGATCTCAGGCTCGTGCTGGTGCTCCAGCACCTTGTAGGCCCGCAGGTTGCCGTCACGGAGCGGATGGTGGGTGCCTTCGCCGGGCGTCATGCCGGAGCCAGATGAGCCCGTCATCGCCGTCACATCGATGCGGCCCGTGAGCCAGCCTTTGCGCGCAGCAGGCAGCAGCGCCAGCTCAATCGCCGTCGCAAAGCAGCCGGGGCAGGCCACCAGTTGCGCGGTTGCGATCGCCTCGCGGTTGAGCTCCGGAAGCCCATAGACGGCGCCTGCGAGCAGGTCGGTCGCCTCATGCGGCCGGTGATACCAGCGGGCATAGTCGTCGGGGCTCTTGAGCCGGTAGTCAGCCGAGAGGTCGATGACCCGCTTGCCGGCACGGATGAAGGGCTCGAGCGCCTTCACCGACTCGCCGTGCGGCATCGCGCCGAAGATGAGGTCGGCCTCCTCGAGCAGCTGCTCCGTCGAAGGGTCGCTGAAGCGGAGCTCCGACAGCTCCTCGAAGTTGCGGTGCACCGAGCCAATCAGCTGCCCTGCCCGCGTGCGGCTGGTGGCATGCACCACCCGCACATCTTCGCGGGGCAGGAGGAAGCGGAGCAGCTCACCGCCTCCATATCCCGTCGCGCCGAGGACGGCGACCCGGGTCAAGGAGAAGCCCCTTCGCGGAGGCCCAGCTTGGCCGCCACGAGCCGCGCAAGCGACTCCGCTTCGAGACGGGCGTTGGCGGCTTCGATGCCCAGCGTGCCCCGGATGTAGGTGGTGCCAACGGCGTTGTCGGTCACAGGGCCGCTCATCACGTCGACCGCGTGGCCCCGCTCCGCCATGAACTGCGCGCCGCCCCAGGCGCCGACCAGGTCGTTGGCGCAGAGCACCCGCACCCGCGTCCGCGCCAGAATCGAGGCATCTGCGAGGATGCTGTCCACATGGTAGCCGCCGATGATGCCGTCGCCGAGCTCCAGCACGATGGCGTCGGGCGACGACTTCTCGAGCTGCCCGATGACCGTCCGCGCAACCGCCGCCAGATCGACCGTGTTCACCGTGCTCGGCAGCCCGCACTCGAGGAAGGATGAGGTGGCAATGGCGCCGTTGTCGGCCATCTTGAGCACGTCGCGAAGGGCCGCCACGCCCGACAGCTTGCCCGCCGCGATGCGGTGGCCGGCCACGCTCAGCACCCGGATGATCTCGGTCGCCGCGTAGGTCTTTCCGCTGTTCATGCAGGTGCCCACAATCAGCAGCAGCGGCGGCCCCGAGGGCTCCAGTGGCCCGCGCGACGGCAGCGCAAAATCACCGATGTTGAGCAGCTTGCCGCCGCGGGTCACATTGCCCAGTACCTCGACCGTGATTGGCGGTCCGAGGTCACGGTTGGGCGCGTCGCAGATGCCGATGACGCCGCCGATGTTGAGCAGGGAGAGGTGGTCGCCCACAGCCACCGTCTCCGGCACATGGCCCATGTAGCCGTGCAGCGCGCGACGGGCGCCGAGCACGCCGGCGATCAGGTTGCCACGCACCACGCGGGCCATGCGGCCCGAGGGCAGCTCAATCTCGCCATAGGCCCTGTTCTCGCCAAGCGCGCGGACAACCACCACATCGCCCTCTTGGGCGCGGCACTCGGTCGAGATCTCGACGATATTGGAGATGCGAGCCGGCGAGGTACCCGAGCCGATGCGGTCGAGCGTGATGCGTCGGGGAAGGTTCATGATTCGCCTCGTGCCTGCCAGGCGAGCATGGATTGCACGCTGAGAATCTTCGCAAAACCTTCGGCGTCGCGTCCGTTCCAGAGGCCGCTCTCCTCGCCGTAGGCGGCCCGCGTCGCGCTGAGCAACGAGAAGGGCGAGCTGAGCGCAAGCACATTGGCGTGGCCCTGACGGAGCTGCAGCGTGACCGTGCCGGAGACGGTCTGCTGGCTCGAGTCGAGGAAGGCCTCCATGTCGCGCATCGCCGGGTCGAGATAGCGCCCCTCATGCAGGAAGAGGCCGTAGTGCTGGGCGATCTGCTCCTTGATGAGCTGCTGGTGCTTGGTCAGCACCAGCTTCTCGAGCTCGCGGTGGGCCGTGATGAGCGCGGTCGCAACCGGCGCCTCGAAGGCGATGCGTCCCTTGATGCCCAAGATGGTGTCGCCCAGGTGGACGCCGCGGCCCACACCCTGCTCGGCCGCCATGGCGTCGAGCTTGCGGAGCAGCGGGATGGGCTCGAGCCGCTCGCCATCGAGCGACACAGCCTCCCCCTTCTCGAAGCCGATGACCACGGTCCGCCCTTCGGGTGAGCAGGTCGTGGGGTTCTTGGTCCGGGTGTAGACATGGTCGGGGATGACCGCCTCGGTCGTCCGGGTCTCGCCGCCGCCGATGGTGGTGCCCCAGAGGCCGGCGTTGATGGAGTAGG
>JBIIFW010000311.1:0-3685 GCA_044236985.1 Bradymonadia bacterium
TCCGTCTGCGTGGCTTCGACCTCCCTGGTGATGGCGCCTTCAACCGAGACGCTCCGGCTCGAGAGCTACCTGATTTCGGAGGATGTGACGGACGAGACCGGGGCGACCGCCGGCGGCGAACTGCTGATGGTCGTGGACAGTGCCTCGGTGCCGTTCGCGGGCTTTTCCCGCCGCTTCTACAGTGAGACCTCGGTCTTCCCGACAGTGTCCTATGACACACCGTTTGGAGAGTGTCTGCCGGCAGCTGACGGCACGGTCAGCATCAAGACCTACGACAGCGGTGGCGCGACCTACCGGTCGTGGTTCCCAGCCTTCCAGCGGGCCAACCACACGGGAACGCTGACGCTCCCTGACGGCACGGCGACCATCCCCTACCGCGCCTACCGGCAGACGCCCTAGCAGCGGCGCTACGGCGCGTTGGCGAGCTGGTAGAGCCAGAGCAGCAGGTTGATGGCCCAGGGCAGGGCGATGGCCAGCGCTGCGAGCGCCAGCAGCCACTTGCCTGTGAGCCAGAGCGCGTCGACCGAGCTGCGCCGGCCTGCTGCGCGCTGCGGACGAGCAGCGGTTGCCTTCTTTGCGGAGACCTTCTGCGGCTTGGCTGCGGCACCCTTCTTCGGCGGTGCGGGCTTGGAGGCCGCAGCCTTCGACGCCGGCAGGTTCCTGTCTGCGTGGCGGTAGAGGTCTGTGAGCTGGCTCAGGCAGTCTTTGTGGATGCAGATGGTGGCGCCCGGGATGGGGCGCTCGGGGTGGGCGCCGGCGTGGGCGAGGAAGCGGAGCGTGGGATGGTCGGAGAGGTAGGCATCGACCACCTCGCGTAGCACCCCTGTGCCCTTGCCGTGATAGATGACCGCAAGGTGGGGCTGCTCTGCTGTGAGGCGGTTGAGCTCCTTGCGGGCTGCGAGTGCGCGCATGGCGTGGAGTTCGACAACGAAGATGCGCTGCACGAGGCCGTTCACGCCTCGGTCGACCTCCTCTGTGGGGCGCTCGAAGAGATGGGTGATGGTGGGTGCCGCGAGCTTGTCAGACACACCGGTGATGGTGTGGTGGAAGCCGAAGTGGTCGACGAGGTTGTCGATGCTTCGTTGGAGTGCGGGAGGATGCTTCATGGGCCGCGGAGCAGTGCGGGAGGAGAGGCGTGACGCCGGCCCCCCGCGATGGCGGAGGGTGGTGTAGCGGGGTTCGCGCAGAGGCGGAAGCAGAGATGGTCGACGGGCGCTGCGCGCCGCTCTACCGTGGGGTGCAGAGTCACAGGAGAGGCGATGCTTGGTGGTCTGAAATCGGCATGTTGTCTGGTGGTTGCGGTGCTCGTACTTGGCGGGTCGCCGGCCCGTGCCGCGGAGCCGCAGCTCGAGCTCGATCTACCCGTCGACCTTGGCGTCACAGCCTTCGGCTTTCTGCTTGGCGGAACTGCCAGGCTGTTCGAGGAGGAGCTGTCTCACGCACCCTGCTCGGGTCTCTGTGACAGGTCGGAGATTGCCCTTGGTATC
Source organism: Bradymonadia bacterium (assembly GCA_044236985.1). Taxonomy (GTDB): domain Bacteria; phylum Myxococcota_A; class Bradymonadia; order REDH01; family REDH01; genus CAIWGR01. The sequence goes on from JBIIFW010000311.1 coordinate 1,488, forward strand.
GACCGGAGCGTGGTCGGAAATCACTCCGCCGCGGCGCGTGGCTGGTCGGATGGGTTGATCGCGGGACTGACGATCGCCCCGCTGCTGCTAGTGGCTGCTGATCACGGCTGGCAGCGCGCCGATTCGCGCGAGGCGCTGCTCACCGATACCGTGCTGCTCGCCCAGACGGCGAGCGTGAACCTGGCGCTCAGCACCGTTGTGAAACATGCGGTGGGGCGGAAGCGGCCGCTGACCTACGACAGCAGTTGGACGGAGGCCGATCGGAGCAGCGCCGACGCCTCGCTCTCCTTCTACTCCGGCCACAGCGCGACGGCCTTTGCGATGGCGACCGCGACGAGCCGCCTCTTCATGATCCGGCACCCCGACTCCGATTGGGTGCTTCCGCTCTGGCTCGGTTCAGAGGCGCTCGCAGCCACCACCGCCGTGCTCCGCGTGGAGGCCGGAAAACACTTCTGGAGCGATGTGGCCGTGGGTGCGCTGGTAGGCAGCGCGGTCGGCTACCTGGTGCCGCAGCTGCATCTCCGCGAGCAGGAGACGGGTAGCGTCGCGCGGGTTGCACCCATGGTTGTGGACGACGGCGGCGCGCTGGTCTTCAGCCTCCGCTGAGCCCTTAGAAGGCCGCGCGCATCATGACCGCGGCGTTGCGGCCCGGGGCATCGAAGCCCGAGCCGTGGTAGCGGTAGCGGGCATCGAGGATGTTCTCGAGCGCGACCCGGAGCTGGAGCTGTTCGGTGATCGGGGTACCTGCGCGGAGCCCCAGGGTCGTCCAGCCATCGGTGCCGTCGCAGCTCTGGCCGAGCGTTGATGCGAGCACGCCGGCGTTGGCGGGACTTGCGCAGATGCGGATGTCGGCCTCGTCGTCGGGGTGAAGGCCGCGCTGCGCACCGGCCATCTCGACCTGGAGTTCGAGGTAGCGGGCCCGCTCTTCCCAGCGGAGGGCGCCGGTCGCCCGGAAGGGCGGGAGGCGGCGCGCGGTGACCGTCTCTGTGCCGCTGTCTCCAACGCGGTCTGTCTCGCCGTCGATGAGCGAGAGCTGGGCGCGGAGCGACAGGGCGAGCGGCAGTTCGATACGGGCGCTGGCATCGAGGCCCTGGAAGCGGGAGGCCTCGGCATTGTAGCGCTGCTTGACCGCGGAGCCATCGATGGTCTCCTCTCCCTGCCAAACGGCGTCGCGTCGCTGGATGGAGCCCTCGATATCCAGCCTCCAGAAGGCGATATCTGCAGCGAAGCTCTCGCCCGTCCAGCTGGCGCCTGCTTCGACGTTGGCGGCGAACTCCGGATCGAGGTCAGCGTTGGGGATCTCGAAGAAGTCGCCGGTGTCGCCCACCACAGTTGTCTCCTGGAGATTGGGCGCCCGGAAACCCTCATGGTAGCCGATCCAAGTCGTCAGGCCGCCCGTGTAGATGGCGGTGAGTTCGCCTGCGAAGGTGAGGCCCTCGTGGCTGTAGGAGACATCGTTGATGACGGGGACGTCGGGCGCCTCGGCGGCGATGCGATCCCAACGCGCGGAGAGCGTCGGCAACAACCGCACCCGATCGACCGGCAGTTCGTAACGGAGCTGCGAGAGGAGCCCGATCTGGCTGCTCGTTGCGTCGTCGGCGAACCGGGGAAGCAGGTCTTCGGGCGTGCCGTCTGCTTTCGTTCGACTCGCCTCCGAGGCGAGGTCGTAGCGGTAGGCGTCGCCACCCCAGACGAGGGAGAAACCGGGCAGCGGGAGCGCAGAGGTGGCAGTGGCTGTTACCCCGACGGCCCGCACATCGTCTGCGAGTCGGTCGGTCCGCCTGATGGCCGCTTGCTGCCCATCGATGCAGGCCTGCGGGTCTGCCGTCGTGTCGACGGGGCTGCCGTCGGGCTTGGTGAGACCCGAGGGGGCCGTCAGGCAGCGGTTCTCACGCTCGCGGCTGTCGAGTTGCTGCAGCGAGAAGGCGACATCGAGGCTCTCTAGCGCCGGCCCACCGCGGTGCTGCCAGCGCAGATAGGTGAGGTAGTGGGCGTCGCTCTGAAAGACGGCCCGGTCCTGTGAGAGTCGCTCCATGCGGGGCGCCTCCTGCACCTCTGACCAGCGTCCGTAGAGGGTGATCTCGTCAGAGGAGGAGGGCGCGTAGGCGGCGCGGAGGTAGGCGGCGGACTTGTCGTAGGAGGAGCCGAGCAGGGTGCTTCCGCCGCCTGTTGTCAGGTCGCCGAAGGAGGCGTGGGCG
>JBIIFW010000312.1:0-3665 GCA_044236985.1 Bradymonadia bacterium
GGTGCGTGCGCCGAGCCTGCTGGCGAGGGCCTCGATCAGGGTCGTCTTGCCGACGCCGATGACACCTTCGGCGACCATGAAGCGTGGCAGTTGTGGCAGCTCAGACATGCAGAAAACCGGCGTAGACAGCGGCGGAGAGCGAACACGATGCATTGCAGTTGCGCGCCGCGATCGGTCGACTTATCTCATACGGAAGGTCACGCAATCGGTCTAGTGCCGATGGCCTGTCGGGGTTCACCGCCTCGGCTCCCGGAGCATGTGCTCCACACCTCTTGAGGAGCGAAGGCGCGCTCTCAACGAGTGCGGGTAGGGATCCCGCAAACCAAACCCCGCCATGTTAAGGAGGTGATCCCGTGTCTGATTCTTCTTGTTGTCTTTGTCTGACCGGTGAGGTGATGTCTTTCAATCGAGGTCGCGGCTAACCGCGGTCCGCTCCGTGGCTCGACGGCCGGTGTGATGACACTGGCGGAAGGCCGCGAAACGCGATGCTCGATCGAGAGATCCCAGACATCGCCGCCCCTGTGCAGCATCGGAGATTGGTTGGCCCGATAGGTCCGCGAGCCCGCTGCACAGGGGTTCTTTGTTTTTGCGCGCTCCTCAGCCCTCCGTCGACGACCGGCGCGCGTCACGCTCGGCGGCGCGGAGCCGGCGGGCGTGGGCTGCTTCGAGACGCTTTGCCTTGCGGATGCCGGCCTCTTCGTAGCGCTCATGCTCCACGTCGGTGACCGGCGCGATCGGCGGCACCGGTCGAGCCTTCCCCGCCGCATCGATGGCCACAAAGGTGAGATAGGCGCGCGCCGCATGCACCCGCTGGCCTGCGGTTGGCACCTCGCGCTCCACACGGACGCCAACCTCCATGGAGCTGCGCCCGGCGAAGTTCACCTGGGCCGTAAGGCTCACGACATCGCCCACCTGGATGGGGGCGTCGAAGTCGAGCTGGTCCATGGAGGCCGTGACGACCCAGCCGCGCGAATGGCGCTGCGCAGCGATGGCGGCGCAGATGTCGATCCAGGCCATCAGCGTGCCGCCGAACATGGTGCCGACGGCGTTGGCGTGCGAGGGCAAGACCAGCTCGGTCATGGAGACGCGCGAGGCCGAGGGTGGACGAGGGCTGAGGTCGGGTGAGTCGGGCGAGGTCATGAGGCTCCTTGCGGCGCGGCGATGTTTGACCCGTCGGGGCAGCCGCCGTAGTGGCGGGCCTCCTGCGGAACGATGAGTGAGAGGGTGGCGATGTACGAGCGCGAGTTGGAGATTGCAACGCAGCTGGCGTTGCGGGCAGGAGCCGAGGCGGTCGCTGCATCGCAGGGCCGGTTTGCGGTCGAGGAAAAGGGGCCGGGCGACCTGGTCACCAGCGTCGACAAGGCACTCAACAGGCTCATCGTCGAGGCGCTGCGTGCAGCCTTCCCCGACGACGCGATTGTTGCCGAAGAGTCGGCCGACAACAGCGCCCGCTCGCCGCGCACCTGGTTCGTCGACCCGATCGATGGCACGAAGGACTTTGTGAACGGTACGGGCGAGTGGTCGGTGATGATCGGGCTTGCGGTCGATGGGAAACCGGTCGTCGGCGTGGTCTATCACGCCCTTCCGGATCGGCTCTATGCGGCCGCCCTTCCCGGCGCGGCGACGCTCACGATCGGCGGCCAGAGCGAGGTCATCCGCTGCTCGGCGCGCCGCGCTCCCGCAGCGCTCATCGCTGTCCGCTCCGCCAACCACCCCGACCGCTTTGCTGGGCGGCTCGACCTGCACATTGGCGTAACGACCGGCTACGCGCACGGCTCGCTCGGCTGTAAGCTGGTGCAGATCGCCGAGGGGCGGGGCGACCTCTACGGCAACGGCTCAGGCAAGGTGTCGCTCTGGGACACCTGCGCGGGCGAGGCCATTCTCATCGCAGCCGGCGGCAGGCTGGTCACGGCGCGGGGCGAAGCCATCGATTACGACAGCGCGGGTACGGGCATCACGGAGCCCTTCCTCGCCTTCAACGAGCCCGGGCTTCCCGCCTGGATGGAGGGCCTGCATGAGCTACTTTGAGCTGCATCTGTTTGTCTGTTGTAACGAGCGGGCCTCGGGCGATCCGAAGGGGAGCTGCGGCGCGGCGCATGGCGAGGCGGTCCGGCTCCGGTTCGCCGAGGCACTCAAGGCGCACGGACTCTCGGGCCGGATGCGGTCTAACAAGTCAGGCTGCCTGCACCGGTGCTCCGAAGGCCCCGCCGTGGTCATCTACCCCGAAGGGGTCTGGTACCGGGTGGCGGAGGTGGAGAGGGACGTGGACGAGATCGTCCGGGAGCACATCGTAGGTGGCGGCCGCGTGGAGCGGCTGCTCCTTCCCGAGCGCGGGGCGCGCTAGCCCAGCATGACCTCGATGGCCAGCTTGCGCATGCAGTGGTTGCTGGCCATGGAGCTGCCGTAGCCGCCCGCGTTGAGCATCACGAGCACGTCACCCTCTTCGACCTTGGGGAAGGCCGCGTCGGAGTGGAAGTTATCGATGACCTCGTTGATGTTGCCAACCACCACGAAGCGGGGGCTGCTCTCGTCGGCAGGTCCGCGCGAGGCGTGGACCATCTCCTGCGCGAAGCCGTAGTGAGCGGCCTGCGGGTTGGAGTTGAAGCCGACGTTGAGGCCAGCAAAGGTTACACCGCCCTTCTCCTCCACCATCGTGACGCGTGCGGCGAGGACGGCGGTGTCGTTGACGAGGTAGTCGCCAGGCTCGCAGCAGATCTCGACGTGGTCGCCCAAGAGGGTACCGACGCGCTCGGCGATGTTGCCGGCGTAGAGGTCGAGGTCGACGGGCTCATCTTCGTCGCTGTGGCAGACGCCGATGCCGCCGCCCACGTTGACGTAGCGGAGCTCGGGGAGGCAGCTGGCGAAGGAGCAGAGCCGATCGACGGCGCGGAGGAAGGTCTCAAGGCCGTGCGCGAGCCAGCCGGAGCCGACATGCATGTGCACGCCCTCGACGATGAGGCCATACTGCGCGGCGACCTGGAGGGCCTCCTGGAAGCGGTCCTCGTAGATGCCGAACTTGGTCGGCTTTCCGCCGGCGTAGGTGAGCTGCGGCGTGAGGCCGACGCCAATCTGGGGATTGACGCGGATGCCGACGCGGCGGCCGGGGAAGAGGCGGCCCACCTTGTGCATCATGGAGATGGAGTCGACGTTGATGCGGATGGGGAGGTGGCCGATGGAGGCAACATCCTCTTCGCTGACGGACGAACCGGTGAAGGAGATCTCGTGGGGCTCAAAGCCGCTGTTGAGCGCGAGGTGGACCTCGCCGGGCGAGCAGCAGTCGATGCCGCAGACACCCGTAGAGCGGATGGCGCCAAGGAGCGGCCCGAAGCGGTTGCACTTGACGGCGAAATAGAGCCGGCTGGGCTGGCCGGTGCGAACGAGCGCACCCTTGAGCCGGTTCACGTTCTCGACGATGCGGGCGCGGTCGTAGGCGACGATGGGGGCGCCGTGCCGGTCGATGAGATCGACGACGGCATGTCCCGCAATGTGGAGGAGGTTTCCACGGTAGCAGAGACTCTCACGATGCCACCAGGGGGTCAGCTCGGGAGAAGGGGACGCCGGCAGGCGTCCGGAGGGGACGTCACGAAATAGATCCATTATGCGTAGCTCCTGGCCCAAAATCGGGCCCAGCATTCGCCGGGGCTCGACCCCACCCAATGTCAGGG
>JBIIFW010000313.1:0-3664 GCA_044236985.1 Bradymonadia bacterium
CGCCGGCAGCCCGCCCGACGCCCTTATCCTCGGCTGCACCCACTACCCGCTCCTCATCGAGACCATCCGAGAGAGCCTACGGGCAGACTTCGGCGCCGAGCTCCCCATCCATGAGTCGGGGCCGCACACAGCCGCGACGATCGGCCGGCTCCTCGAGGGTTCCGGACTGCGCAACGATGGCTGCAGCCCTGCGCAGGTCACCTACCTCGCCACCGACCATCCCGCCTCCTTCCAGGCCTCGGGCGGCCGCTTCCTCGGCGAGCCCATCGCCGTCGCGGAGCATGTTGACGTGCACTAAAGGCCCGGAGATTTTGCACCCTGCCACAGAGCAGGGGTAGAGTCTGGCTCTGTCTCTCTCCGCTCCGGATGTCGCCATGCAGATGGGCTTCAACAACGATGTCGACTACCTCGGCATGACGCTCCACATCCAGACCGAAGACCACGGCATGGCGGCGCGGAAGATTACCTCGCAGCTCTTCTTCTCGGGCGCGATCCTCGAGTCGAAGACCCTCGCCTACGCGGCCTCTATCGAAGCCATCGAGGTGCTCGAGGAGCAACAGGAGCTCATCCGCAAGCAGATGCGGACCATGCACAAGGCCTTCTACAAGCGGATTCAAGAGGGCGCCTACGACAGCAAGCTGGTGGTCCATGCCACCCGCGAGGCCGAGGTCACCGGCCAGTTCGCGGCGGTGTCCGGCGGCCAGCCCGATGAGGCTGCCGCGGCGGAGTTCGAGACGCTCGATGCGGTGCGCCGCACCAGCAGGAGCCCCTCGCTGGGCGTCCGCGCGCTGCAGTCGGATGACCTCGAGCCAGCGAGCTCGGGCAACCAGCCTGCCTTCGACCCGCCCGACCTCTTCGACGGGCTCACAACCGACGGCGGCGCGGAGGTGGGCGAGGCGCTCGCTTCGCTGCTCACGGAGCAGCCTGTCCCGGTTGGCGGCGTCGGCGTTGGGCGCCAGCCACCGGTCCGGCTCGGCACGGTCCGCGCCTACCGCGGGTTCACAGACCCAGAAGACGAGATCTCGCTCACCGTCGCCCTCCTCAAGGGGCTCGGCGGCGGCACCGCGCAGCACCGCGCCCAGCCATGACCGGCGCCACGGCCGCGATCCTGACCGCGCTGCTCGCGCTCACCAGCGAGAGCACAGACGAAGACCGCTGGGTGGGGAACATCGGCGGCCCCTTCGCAGAGGCCTCCCGGACAGCGCTGATGGTGGCCCGCACCGCCTGGGCTACGGCGGAGCAGGCGCCGGAGGTACAGGCGGTGCGCGAGGAGGCGGTGACGGAGGCCGAGAAGCGGCTCCACGCCGGCCTGCAGAAGATGGCGGGCTTCACCGCCGCGCCCGAGGCCGGCGACGCACTCCGCGGCAACCTCCTCCCGCCTGTCGCAAACCGGCCCCTCAACGCCGGCTTCGGGCTCCGGCCCCGCTTCAGCAGCCCTACCGAGGCGCGGCATACCGGACTCTCCTTCTCGGTGAAGGGCGACGAGCCCGTCGTGGCCTGCGCCCGAGGCGTTGTCGCACAGTCGGTTATCGTGCCCGGTCTCGGCCGCCTCCTCATCGTCGAGCATGGCAACCAGTTGCTCTCCGTCTACGCAGGACTCAGTAGCGTCTCGGTTGTTGTCGGCCGGCCCGTCGCAGCAGGCGACCAGCTCGGCATGGCAGGGGAGCGCTCCGTCTACGGTCAGCGTGAACTCTACTTCGAGCTCCGCCAAGCCGGCATCCCCGTCGACCCGCTCCGCTGGTTCCGCCCCAACCGGCTCGCGGCACCCAAACTCATCCCTCCCTGGCGCCAGCCGCCTCCCGCCCGAGCCTCCAACCCATGAAACTCCAACCGCGCCATGGCTACCTCGCCGCAGGGCTCATCTCGGGCCTCACGCTTGGCGTAGGAGGCACCCTCGCCTTCTCGGCAAGCGCTGCTCCGGGCGGCGACGAGTATGGCAAGCTCAACGTCTTTTCCTCCGCCTACGCCATGATTCTCAGCCGCTACGTGCATGAGATTCCGGCCGAAAAGCTGATCGGTGCGGCCGTCCGCGGCATGGTCAAGGAGCTCGACCCCCACTGCTCCTTCTACGACCCCAAACAGTTCAAGAGCCTCAAGGAGGACAACAACGGCCAGTATGTGGGCGTTGGGATCGAGATGGAGATCGTCCCCGAAGGCGTGCTGGTGAAGCGGGTCATCAAGGGCGGGCCGGCCATCGACGCGGGCATGCTCGACGGCGACCGGATTGACGCCATCGACGGCGCCTCCATGGCCGGCAAGACGCGCGACGAGGCGGTGGGGCTGCTCCGCGGTCCCGCGGGCGTGGTGCTCAAGCTCGACCTCACCCGGACGGTGCAGGGCAAGGCCACCAAGCTCCAGCTCTCGGTCACCCGCGACGTGGTCCGCACCAACACGGCAGAAGGCGAGCTGCTGACGCCGGGCTACGGCTCGGTCCGGCTCGACGGCTTCAAGAAAGATACAGGCGCCGAGCTCCGCGCTGCCATCGACGAGCTCGAGACCAAGAACAAGGGGCCGCTCAAGGGGCTGGTGCTCGACCTGCGCGACAACGGCGGCGGGCTGCTCGGCGAGGCCGTCTCGGTGGCCGACGCCTTCCTCGACGAGGGGCTCATCGTGAAGACCGCCAAGCGGGATGGAGCGAGCCCGGAGACCTTCATGGCAGACCGCAACGACACCCGCTTCCGCGGCCCGCTCGTGGTGCTGGTGAACGGCGCGAGCGCCAGCGCCTCGGAGGTGGTCACGGCCGCGCTCCAAGACACCCACCGGGCGGTGGTGGTGGGCGAGCGAACCTACGGCAAGGGGTCGGTGCAGAGCATCCTCGACCTGCCCTATGACTACGGCATCAAGTTCACCACGGCGCTCTACTACGGGCCGTCGGGTCGCTCGATCCAGAACGACGGCATCCTGCCCGATCTGGAGGTCTCCAAGACGCCGGTGGTGGCCGACAAGAACCTCAAGCGGGAGCGCGACCTGGAGGGAGCGCTGGCCAACCCCGCACCGGCGGTCGACCCGCTGGCGGGCAGCGCGGCTGCAGCAGATCCGCAGCTCCGCACGGCGCTGCAGCAGCTCATCGCGCTCGACGCAGCCGCCGCCCGCACCGCCCGCTAGGGCGACGAGACCAGGCAGCTCGGTATGGCGTCGCAGGCGGCGGTGGCGATGCACTGGGCCGAGGTGAACACGGTCACGTGACGACAGCCGACGCTACGCCGCGCCCTCCTCCCAAGGCCGGCCACGCAGATAGAGCGTGTCGGGTGAGAGGTCGATTTCGTCGGTCCAAGCGACGGTGCCGTGCGCCACATAGACGCGCTGGAACAGTGACATGTCCGAGAGTGCAGCAAAGGCCGGGAACGCGAGGTAGTCGCGCATGTCGAAGATGCGCCACTCGCCATTCTCAAACTTCGCGACCAGCAGGTAATCGGGCAACGCTCTGACTGCGACCACGTCGGGTGTCATCGGCCCACTCCTTAGCGCAAGGGATCAATCTTGTAGGGTGTTTGACCCGTACTAGCCAAGTGCCAGTCAGCCATCAGTTCGTCTCGATGAAGTTCAATCCAAGCCTGCAGCAGTTTCATCTGCCGCGCGGGTAACTGACCGTCGAGCACCTCACCATCCGGAATCCTGACGACCACCTTCCATTCGTTGTACCGGACATGGATATGCGGGTGAT
>JBIIFW010000038.1:0-13047 GCA_044236985.1 Bradymonadia bacterium
CATCTTTGGCCAGTTCCTCTACCTCGACTTCGGCATCGACTTCCCGGCTCTCTCCGACCTTCCCGTCACGCTCCGCGCCACGGTGCGCAGCGACTCGCTCGACTCGGTCTCCGCTTCGGCGACCGGTAGGTTTCTATGCATCCAATGACCCCCCGTACCTTCCTCATCAGCGGCGCCTCTGGCTGGCTCGGCCAGGCGCTCGCCGCCCACCTTACTTCGGAGGGCCACTCTGTCCGGAGGCTCGTGCGGCGCGCGCCGAGCGAACCGGGGGAGTTCCAGTGGGACCCGGCGACCGGCGCCCTCGACCGCGCCGCCCTCGCGGGCGCGGACGTCATCGTGCATCTGGCCGGTGAGGGCATCGCCGACGCCCGTTGGACCGCGGCGCGCAAGCAACTCATTCTGCGCAGCCGCGTAGAGGGGACAGAGCTCATCTCCCGCGAGGCCGCAGCGGCGGGCAACCCCAACCTCCACCTCATCTCCGCATCGGCGGTGGGCTTCTATGGCAACGCGGGCGCGAAGGCGTGCGACGAGACGGCCCCCTCGGGCAGTGGCTTCCTCGCGGAGGTCTGCCGCGCCTGGGAGGGCGCCACCGCTGCTGCTGCTGCGCTCCCCGTTACCCACATCCGCATCGGCGTCGTGGTGGGCCCTAGCGGAGGCTTCCTCGCGCGCATGCTCCCCATCTTTCGCGCCGGACTCGGCGGACGCCTCGGGACGGGCGAGGCCTGGACCAGCTGGATCTCGCGCCATGACCTCTGCCGCGCCATCGGCTGGATTGCCGCGCAGCACCTCACAGGCACCGTCAACCTCACCGGCCCCGCGCCCTGCACCAACGCCGATCTGACCGCAGAGCTCGGCGCGCTGCTCCACCGTCCAACACGGCTGCCAGCCCCCTCCTTCGCGCTCCGATTGGCGATGGGTGAGATGGCCGACGAGCTCCTGCTCGCAGGCCAGCGCGCCCTCCCCGCTCGTCTGCAGGCCAGCGGCTTTTCCTTTGACCACCCCACCTTCCGAGACGCCGCTCGCTGGGCGCTGGAGGAAAGATGATCGCCTCCTCGAGCCCACCCGCAGCCTCAACGCCCGATGGCCGCCTCTTCTTCAACAAGAAGACGGTGCAGCCCAAGAACCGCAAGCGCTCTGAAGCGGCCCCGGCAGTAGCCGCGAAGGTTTACCGCGACGGACACTGTGAGGTCCACGCGGAGCCATCGGCGGAAACCATCGCCCGGCTCCACGCCGAACCAGGACTGCTCTGGCTCAACATCGACGGCAGCCACATTCTCGACGCGAACGGCGTCGAGCAGCCATCACCCTGGCTCCAAGCAATCGGCGAGATGTTCCACTTCCACGCGCTGGCGATGGAAGACGTTCGCAACCGCAAGCAGCGGGCAAAGCTGGACCGATTTGATGACGGCTCGTCTGTGCCTCATCTGTTCATCGTCGCCCGAATCCCGGACGCGAGCGACCCCGGCGAGACCGAGCAGATCAGCATCTTCCTGAGCGAAGACCTCGTCGTGACCATCCAAGAGTCTACGGGCGGCGACTGCTTGAGCCACGCGCGCAGGGTTGCACGCGGCGCAGCACAGCGTGGCACACTGTCGGCGAGCCTGCTCGTCGCAGAGATCCTCGACGCCGCCGTTATGGACTACATGGCCCATCTGCCCGGCCCCGAGAGTGTCATCGAGCAGCTCGGCAACACGATCGGTACCGCGAAAACGGACAGGCTCGTCCACAAGTTCCACCACTTCCGAATCGAAGCCCTCCATCTGCTCCGCGATCTTCGCCCCCTCGAAGCCGTGCTGACCGTTCTCGCCAACACGAACGACGACCCGTTGATCAAGCCCGCCGCCCGCGCGAAGTTCAAAGATGCACTCGACCACCAGCAGCGGGCGGTCGATACGCTCAACCATCTGGCCGACGAATCCAAGGAGCTCATGAACCTCACGCTGGCGATGGCCAGCCACAAGATGAACGAGGTGATGCAGGTGCTCACCATCATCTCGGCCATCTTCATTCCGCCGACGCTGATCGCTGGTATCTACGGCATGAACTTTCAGCACATGCCCGAACTCGCATGGCAGCACGGCTACTTCTACGTGCTCATGGTCATCGCCTGTATCACCACCGTCCAGCTGGGCATGTTCTGGTGGAAAGACTGGCTTGTCCTGCCGAACTTCATGTCGAAACTGACACCTCCGTTCCTTCGGGAACGAAAGGCACAGCGGCGACGCCGTTCGCCTTGACGCTCTCGCGCACACCGCCCTAGAAGCCCGCAGCCTCTGACTGCCCCCATCTGAGCACCGCTCTCGCTCACACCGACCAACCGAGGAGTCCCATGTCTGTTCGCATCGCCATCAACGGATTCGGCCGCATCGGCCGCACGATCGCCCGCGCCGCCCTTCGCCGCAACGACATCGAGATCGTCGCCGTCAACGACCTGACCGACGTCGCGACCCTCGCCCACCTCTTCAAGTATGACTCCGTCCACGGACGCTACAACGGCACCGTGATCGCCAAAGAGGGCGCCATCGAGATCGACGGCCGCGAGCTCAGGGTTATCTCCGAGAAGGATGCCGCCAAGCTCCCTTGGGGCGAGCTCGGCATCGATCTCGTCCTCGAGTGCACCGGCCGCTTCAAGGGCAAGGAGGATGCCTCCGCCCACATCGCCGCCGGCGCCCGCAAGGTCATCATCTCGGCCCCCGCCAAGGCCGTCGACGTCACCATCGTCATGGGCGTCAACCAGCACATGCTCGACAAGGTGAACCACACGGTCATCTCCTGCGGCTCCTGCACCACCAACAGCCTGGCCCCCCTCGCGAAGGTCTTCGACGCCGCACTCGGCATCGAGAAGGGCCTCATGACCACCATCCACTCCTACACCTCCGATCAGCGCCTCCTCGATGCGCCGCACGAAGATATGCGCCGCGCCCGTAGTGCAGCCCTCTCCATGATTCCCACCTCGACCGGCGCCGCAATCGCCGTCGCCGAGGTCCTCCCGCAGCTCAAGGGCAGGCTCGACGGCATGGCTGTCCGCGTTCCCACCCCCAACGTCTCGCTCACCGACTTCACCTTCGTCGCCAAGCGGGACACCACGGTCGCCGAGGTCAATGCCCTCATCCACGAGGCCTCGCTCGGCGAGCTCGCCGGCATCGTTGAGTACCTCATCGATCCCGTCGTCAGCATCGACATCAACGGCAACACCCACTCCTCCGTCTTCGACCCCAGCCAGACCCGCGTGCAGGCAGGCAACCTCGTCAAGGTTCTCTCCTGGTACGACAACGAGTCCGGCTTCTCCAACCGCATGTGCGACCTCTCGGTCCTCTTCGCGGGCTAACTTTTTCGAGGCCCCATGGAACTCTCAGGCATTCGCTCTCTCGAGCAGATTGATGTCGACCGCCGCATCGTCTTCGTCCGGGTCGACTTCAACGTCCCGATGAAGGATGGCGTCATCACCGATGACTCCCGCATCACCGCGGCCCTCCCCACCATCAACTACCTGCGCGAGAAGGGAGCCCGCATCGTCCTCGGAAGCCACCTCGGCCGGCCGAAGGGGTATGACCCGAAGCTCTCACTCGAGCCCATCGCGGTTCACCTCGCCAAGCTGCTCAACACCGAGGTGGTCTTCCCCGAAGATTGCGTCGGCGATGGCCCCAAGAAGGTTATCCGCGACCTCCCCGAAGGCGGCATCTGCCTGCTCGAAAACCTCCGCTTCCACGAGGCAGAGGAGCAGGGAGACCAGGTCTTCGCAGCCGACCTCGCCGCGCTGGCCGAGGTCTATGTGAACGATGCCTTCGGCACCGCGCACAGAGCGCACGCATCGACCTACACGATGGTCCGCCACTTCCCCGACGGCCGCCGCGCCGCCGGCCTGCTCGTCGCCAAGGAGCTCAAGTTCCTTGGCGGCCTCATGCAGGGCGCCGAGAAGCCCTACATTGCCGTCCTCGGCGGCTCCAAGGTCTCCGACAAGATCAAGGTCATCGAAAACCTCATCGGCCGCATCGACACGCTGCTTATCGGTGGTGCGATGGCCTACACCTTCCTTCGTGCCAAGGGCATCGGCACGGGCAACAGCCTCGTCGAAGCCGACAAACTCGACGTTGCGCGTTCGCTCATGTCGAGCGCAGAGGCCCGCAAGACCAAGCTGGTGCTGCCGGTCGACCATATCGTCGCCCCCACCATCACGGCCGAAGAGGGCGTCGTCACCGAGGGCGTCGAAGTGCCGACCGGCACGGCAGCCTTCGACATCGGCCCCAAGACCGTAGCCATCTTCGAGAGCCACATCGCCAAGGCCAACACCATCTTCTGGAATGGCCCGCTCGGCGTCTTCGAGCGAACGCCCTTCTCGAAGGGCACCTTCGCGATCGCCGGCGCCGTGGCGGACAACGATGGCGTCACGGTCATCGGCGGCGGCGACTCGGTCGCAGCACTCGTCGCAACCGGCCGCGCCAAGGATGTGAGCCACGTCTCGACGGGCGGCGGCGCAAGCCTCGAGTTTGTCGAGGGGCGCGACCTGCCCGGCATCGCCGCGCTCCGCGCCGGCCACAAGTTCGAGGAGAACTGATGCGCACCAACTTTGTCTGCGGAAACTGGAAGATGAACACGACGCGCGCGTCGGCGATCGCACTGGCCGAGGCCTGCGTCGCTGCGAGCCGACAGACCCCTTCGGTCCGCGTGGGCATCGCGCCGCCTGCCATCTGGCTGAGCGACGTGGCTGCCACCATTGCAGGCAGCACGGTTGCGCTCTTCGCGCAGAACGGACACCCCGCCGCCTCGGGCGCCTTCACCGGTGAGAGCTCCTACGGGATGCTCAAAGAGGCGGGGGCCATCGGCCTTCTCGTCGGCCACTCCGAGCGGCGTCAGCTCTTCGGCGAGACGGATGCCATCGTGGCCTCCAAGGTGGCCGCGGCCCGCGCGCTTGGGCTGGAGGTCATTCTCTGCGTTGGCGAGACGCTCGAGGAGCGCGACGTCGGCACGACCCTCGAGGTGGTGAATCGCCAGGTCGACGCCGGCCTTGCAGAGGTTGCCACGCTCGACGGCATCACCATCGCCTACGAACCCGTCTGGGCGATCGGCACCGGCCGCAATGCGACGGCAGCGCAGGCCCAGGAGGTGCATGCTGCCATCCGGAGCCGGCTGGCCCTTCGTTTCGGTGCGCAGGCAGCTGGGGTTGTCATCCAATACGGTGGCTCGGTGAAGCCCGAGACTGCGGCCTCGCTGCTCGCGGAGTCCGATGTGGACGGTGCCTTGGTCGGCGGCGCGAGCCTCGACGGCATCGCCTTCGGGAGCATCATCGCCGCGGGCGCTCTCTAACCTTGCGCAACCCGCCGATTCTCTCTAGCCTTCGCCCCCCGAATCCCTACTACAGAGCCGATTTACGGCACCGTAGCAACGCGTGGTTTTCATGATCGCAGCTCTCTATACGGTCTACATCTTCTGTTGCATCTTCCTCATCCTCGTGGTGCTGCTTCAGGCAGGCCGGGGCGGTGGCATGGCGCTGGGCGGCGGTTCGCAGCAGCAGGCCTTCGGTGGTGGTGGCGCAGCCCCCATCATGAAGAACCTGACCATCGGTACCGCTGCGCTCTGGCTGGTGCTCAACCTTGTGTTGGCCTACCTGGGTTCGCCGCGTAACTCGGCGGCCGACGGCGAGTTCAAGCGTGCAGAAGCCCCCATCGAAGCTGGCTCGGGCGCGGCTCCCGCGGCTGGCTCGGCTGCCCCTGCTGAGAAGGTGGAGGCCCCTGCGGCCCCCGCTGCAGGCTCGGGCACGGCTCCCGCTGGTTCTGGGACGGCTCCGGCCGGCTCGGGCTCGGGCGCCAAGTAACGGTTGTCGAAAAAGAACTTCAATCCGTATTGACATGTTGTTCTGGGGCGGGTAAGACCGCCGCCCCTGCATCGGGTAACACCGAAGCAAGCGAGAGTGGTGGAATTGGCAGACACGCAGGACTAAGGATCCTGTGGCTTAAACGCCGTGCGGGTTCGACTCCCGCCCCTCGCACTACCCCGGTCTTCGGACCGGGGTTTTTTTTCGCCCATTTTCCGCCCTAGCCCCTCGGACAGGCCATGCTCGACCTCCGCTTCGTCGCAGAACACCTCGACATCGTGAAGACAAAGACCGCGCAGCGCCAGGTCGCCTTCGACTTCGCTCCCCTCGAGCAGCTCGAAGAGGCACGCCGGCGCGCCATCCACGACTACGAGACGGTACGCGCGGAACAGAAGCGGGCCTCCGACGGCATGAAGGCTCTCAAGCCAGGCTCACCCGAGTTCGACGCGCTCCGCGCAACCCTCAAAGAGATGGCCGACCGCGGCAAGGCGCTCGACGAGGAGAAGCGCCTCATTGAAGAGGCCATCCCGCCGCTGCTGCTGCGCATCCCCAACCTCTGCCACGACTCCGTGCCCGTTGGCGAGAGCGCCGACGACAACTACCTCGTCCGCTCCCACGGCGAGATCAAGCCGCTCGGCTTTGCCCCGCTCGACCATGTCGCCATCGGCGAAAAGCATGGCATCCTCGACTTCGAGCAGGCCGGAAAGGTCTCAGGGGCACGCTTCTGCTTCCTTCGCGGCCAGGCCGCCCGGCTCGAGCGGGCGCTCATCAACTTCATGCTCGACATCCACACCCGCGAGCATGGCTACGAAGAGATATACCCGCCCCTCATGGTCAACGCCGATGCCATGACCGGCACGGGACAGCTGCCGAAGTTTGAAGAGGACCTCTTCAAGACGGACAACCTCTACCTCATCCCAACGGCAGAGGTCCCTGTCACCAACCTCTACCGCGACACCCTCCTCGAGAGCCTCCCGAGCACGCTCAAGATGGTCGCCTACACCCCATGCTTCCGCCGCGAAGCGGGCAGCCACGGACGCGACACCCGCGGCCTCATCCGGCAGCACCAGTTCAACAAGGTGGAGCTGGTGAAGATCGCCCCGCCCGAGGAGAGCTACGACGAGCTCGAGAAGCTGGTCAACGACGCCTGCACCATCTTGCAGCGCCTCGAACTCCCCTACCGGGTCATGGGTCTCTGCACGGGCGACATCGGCTTCGGCGCCGCCAAGTGCTACGACCTCGAGGTCTGGCTCCCCTCGCAGAACACCTTCCGCGAGATCTCCTCCTGCTCCAACTTTGAGGCCTTCCAGGCCCGGCGCGCCAACATCCGCTTCCGCGACAGCAGCGGCAAGGCCCAGTTTGCCCACACCCTCAACGGCAGTGGCCTGGCCGTCGGCCGCACGCTCGTCGCCATCCTGGAGAACTTCCAGAATGCCGACGGCAGCGTGACCATCCCCGACGCCCTCCGGCCCTACACCGGCTTCGATCGGATCGGCTGAGGCGGGGCGCGGCGGCCTTCATCCGGTCGTCTTGTGCTCAAAGTGAAGATCGCTCCTTCACGATGCAGCTCGACGAGACCCCCCGCGGACGGGCGCTCTGCGAGGCGGTGGTGGCCATGTCGTCAGCCTTCGGCATGAAGGTTACGGCGGAGGGTGTGGAGACCGAGAGCCAAGCAGCAGCGCTTCGTGCCATGGGTTGCCAGCATGGTCAGGGCTACCTGTGGGGCCGTCCCGCCTCGCTAGCCGAGACGCTCAGGCTGCTTCAGGGGTCGCGGCCCGTCTGATGCGGAGCAGGCGCCGGAGAGCGCCTCATCGAAAAGGTGGAAAGGATGCGGATAGAGGCTTGCTCGCAGTAGACTGCTTGTGGTAGAGGGCCCGCCCCACACGTTCGGAGGAGTGGCCGAGCGGTTGATGGCGGCGGTCTTGAAAACCGTTGAAGGTGAAAGCCTTCCGGGGGTTCGAATCCCTCCTCCTCTGCTGGCATTCGTGCCATGGTTCTTTGAAAAGTCGGATTGGATGACAGGCATCTGGAGTGGTGGCCGAGTGGCTTAAGGCGGCGGTTTGCTAAACCGTTGTAGGGGGTAAACCCCTACCGGGGGTTCGAATCCCCCCTACTCCGCTGAAGATGACGGGCGCGGTTGACGCATGGCAGGAATGCCGTTAGACGCTGCTCCCCCGGAATCGGGAGATGCACCCATAGCTCAATTGGATAGAGCATCGGACTACGGATCCGAAGGTTTCAGGTTCGACTCCTGATGGGTGTGCTGAAGAGGTGGCGATGTGGGACGAGGTGACCGAGCGTGACCTGAAGTACATGCGCGAAGCCTTGCTTGAGGCGGAAGCGGCAGGCGCTGCAGGTGATGTTCCCGTAGGGGCCATCATTGTGCTGGGCGACCGCATCGTAGGTCGCGGCCGGAACGAGCGAGAGCTCACGGGCGACCCTCTTGCCCACGCTGAAATCGTAGCACTCCGCGCCGCGGCGGCCGAACTTGGCCACTGGCGACTCGATGAGGCGGAACTCTTTGTAACACTTGAACCCTGCCCCATGTGCGCAGGAGCCATCGTCCAATCCCGACTCCGTTCTTTGACATTTGGAACTCCCGATGCCCGAGGTGGCGCCGCTCGATCCCTTTTCCGGATCTGCGACGACCCGAGGACCCATCATCGGGTGCATGTACGAAACGGCATCCTGGCAGAAGAGTCTGCTAGCCTGCTTACTGAGTTCTTCCGCTCCAAGCGGAAACCAAGACCTTGAAAAAACACCTGGAGAGGTGGCGGAGTGGTCGAACGCGCTTGACTCGAAATCAAGAGTCCTTTCACGAGGACCGAGGGTTCGAATCCCTCCCTCTCCTCTTTGACGTGAACACGGTAGTCCCATCAGCGGCCACAACCAGCCGCTGCGTTTCGTACCCTAAGGATAGGTGGCCGAGTGGTTGAAGGCGCACGCCTGGAACGCGTGTTTACGGGCAACCGTAACGTGGGTTCGAATCCCACCCTCTCCGCTTTGACCTTCGCGCTTCCCATCGAAGCCGAACATGAGTTATGTCGGACTTTACGACGCACGATCGCAAACCCCGCCAGGCCCGGAAGGGAGCAACGGTAGTGATACGGCGTGTGTGAAGTCCGGCACCTCTTTTTTCCCCTCTGGATGCGATGTCTTACATCGTCCTCGCCCGCAAATGGCGGCCTCAAACCTTCGCCGACCTCACGGGCCAAGACCATGTGACGCGGACGCTTACCAACGCCATTCACCTGCAGCGCGTCCCCCACGCGATGCTGTTCACAGGTGCACGCGGCGTCGGTAAAACCTCATCGGCACGCATCATCGCCATGGCGCTCAACTGCGTCTCCGGCCCCACGCCGAGCCCATGCGGCAGCTGCGATGCCTGCACCGAGATCCAGCGCGGCTCCTCCGTGGATGTCATCGAAATCGACGGCGCCTCCAACCGGGGCATCGGCGAAATCCGAGAGCTCCGCGACGGAGTCCGCTACGCTCCGCAGCGCGACCGCAACAAAATCTACATCATCGACGAAGTCCACATGCTCACCACCGAGGCCTTCAACGCGCTGTTGAAGACCCTCGAAGAGCCGCCCCCCAATGTGCACTTCATCTTCGCGACCACCGAGGTCCACAAGATCCCGGTAACCATCCTCAGCCGGTGTCAGCGCTTCGATTTCCGGCGCATCTCGCACGCCGACATCGTCGCTCGCCTCTCCTACATCGTGGAGCAGGAGAAGTTCGAGATCTCCGCAGAGGTGCTCCACCTCGTCGCACGTCAGGCCGCCGGCGGCATGCGCGATGCGCTCAGCCAGCTCGATCAGATCATCGCCTTCGCCGGCCCCAGCGCCACCGTCGAACAGGTCGCTCCGCTCCTTGGCGCCGCGGAGCGCTCCCGCCTCTTTGCCATCAGCAGAGCCCTGCTCGACAAAGACCTGCAGCTCGCGCTCGAGACGGTCGATGAGATTGCTGCCTATGGCGGCGACATGGGCCATTTTGCCGAGCAGCTGATTGGCCACTTCCGGGACCTCACGGTCGTCGCCGTGAGTAACGCACCGGAGCGGCTCACCTCGCTCTCCGACGCCGAGATTGCCGAGGCGCGTGGACAGGTTGAGGGGCGCTCCTCGGAGCTCCTGCACCGCATGTTTGAGGAGCTGGTGGAGAGCAGCGAGGCCATCACCCGGTCGCTCTTCCCCAAGCTGCTTCTGGAGATGGCGCTGATCCGCCTCTGCGCGATGGAGCCTGTCGTGCGGGCAGAAGAGCTCATCGCCCGCTTTGAAGCGCTGGCCGGCGGCCATCGGTCGCCCCCGTCCGGCGGGTCCAGCAGCCCTGCGCCCACGCGCGCCGCTGCACCCGTAGCACCACCGGAGCCGCCTCCGCGGCCCGTCGCTCGGCACATTGAGGGGCCCGTTATCCGGCCGCCTGCGCCACCGATGGTGAGGGCCGTCGTGCCGAGCGCCACACCGGTTGCACCGCCTGCCCCGGTTGCCAGCGCGGCTGCGACCGTCGAGGCCGACGACCATAGCCGCCTCATCCCTCCTCCCGCCGAGGCGCCGCCGCTGCCCATGCCGGAGATTGCAGCGCCCTCCCCCATCGTGGCCGCCCCGGCAGCCCACCATGAGCCTGCGCCCCACAATGAGCCCGCGCCGGAGCTGCTCCACAGCCGGCTCATCGAGCCGCCGCCGGAGGCGCCAGCGCTGCCGGTTGCGGCGCAAGCCGATGTATCCGACGATGACTTCCCCGAGCCCGACCACGCGCCTTGGGATGAACCCGCGACGGCGGCTGCGATAGACGCAGAGCGGTGGCGCGGCTGGGTCGCGACCGTACGCGCCCGCGACACACGCCTCGGGCAGATGATGGCGCTCGCCCTCTTCGTACCGGGCCCTGCCGGCGAGCTGCGGCTGGCCTACGCTCCCCACATGCAGGCTGTGGTGAAGCCGCAAGACCGCGCCCTGATAGAGCAGGCCTGCATCGACCTCGCCGGCGGGCTCATCAGCATCCGCTGGGAGGTCACGACTGCGGTCAGTGACGAAGAGCGGACGGGCGGCATCTCCGTGATTCTGCTCGAAGAGGCCGAGGCGCTTTCTCGCAAGACGATGCTTGCGGAGAGCGTCCGCAATCACCTATCCACGCAACTCCTTCTCGGGGCCTGGCCGCAGGGCCGGCTCGAGATCCGGATTCAAGATCGAATGGAACAGGAGGCACCATGAGCAAGCAGGCAGGAATCGGCGGAATGATGAAGCAGGCGCAGCGCCTCCAGCAGCAGATCGGCAAGCTCCAGGAGGAGCTCAACGATCGCGAGTTCTCGGCCTCCGCAGGCGGCGGTGTTGTGGTGGCAGTGGTCAACGGCAAGCAGCAGCTCCTGCGCATCACCATCTCCAAGGATGTGGTTGACCCGAACGATGTCGAGTCGCTGCAGGACCTTGTGACGATCGCCATCAACCAGGCGCTCGAGAGCTCGCAGTCGATTGTCGAGGCCGAGGTTGGCAAGCTGACGGGCGGCCTCAATCTTGGAGGCCTCTTCGGATGAGCCAGGCCGGCGACGCCATCGGCGCGCTGGTCACCCAGCTCAGTCGTCTGCCCGGCATCGGGGAGCGCACTGCCACTCGTCTGGCCTTCTTCTTTTTGTCGGGTCCTCCTGACCTGCCCGAGGCGCTGGCCGAGGCGCTCATCGGGGTTAAGACCAAGGTCCGGCGCTGCAGCTGCTGCGGCAATGTGACCGAGGCCGATCCCTGCCGTATCTGCGCCTCGACCACCCGCGACCGCTCCATGGTCTGCGTGGTGGAGGGGCCGTCGGATGTGGTGGCGCTGGAGCGGACGGGCGAGTTCCGCGGGACCTATCATGTGTTGAACGGGCTGCTCCGGCCGCTCGATGGCGTGGGCCCCGACGCGCTCAACCTCGCCAGTCTGGTCCGGCGCATCGGCACAGAGCCCATCACCGAGGTGGTGGTAGCGACCAATCCGAGCGTTGAGGGAGAGGCGACCGCCGTCTACATCCGAAACATCCTTGGCGCGGTAGGTGTGAAGGTCTCGCGCATCGCCAGCGGCATCCCGATCGGCGGCGAGTTGGAGTACGCCGATCGAGCGACGCTGGGACGGGCGCTCACCGGCCGCCAGACCATGAGTTGATGCCGATTCGGGCTGCTGGTTGGTTGCAACCTCTCGGCGGAGTCGGCTAGGTACAGATCTGAAGAAGCCTGTCTTACAGCCGCGAGCAGCCCATGAACGCTCAGAGTGTCATCTACGAAGACGAGCAGAAGCAGCTCGCGGATATCTGCCAGCGCCTACTCCGCGAGGCGTTGGCGAAGGCCATCTTCCTGCTTGACCGGAACGGTCAGGTCATCGTCTCGATCGGTGAGATCGCCGAGATCGATGTGACCAGCCTCGCAAGCCTTGTGGCTGGAACCACAGCCGCCACATCGAGCCTGGCCAAGCTGCTCGGCGAGCCTGAGTTCCCCGTCCACTTTCACGAGGGCAAGCGAGACCACCTGCACATCTCGCTGGCGGGCGAAGAGTTCATCCTGACGGTCATCTTCGATCAGCGCTCGAGCCTCGGTCTGGTGCGTCTGCGGGTGAAGAAGACGACGGAGCGGCTGCAGGAGGCCTTCGTGGCGATGGAGGATCGGCGGCGGCTGCCGGCCCCCAAGGGCGCGGGGCT
The DNA here is from genome assembly GCA_044236985.1 of Bradymonadia bacterium. GTDB lineage: Bacteria > Myxococcota_A > Bradymonadia > REDH01 > REDH01 > CAIWGR01. The sequence goes on from JBIIFW010000038.1 coordinate 12,468, forward strand.
CTTCGACGAGATCACGGACGACGATATCGACAACCTCTTCGGAGACGGATTCTAAGCAGGCCGCCCGCGACCCGCCCCTGAACCGACCGCAGCGACGAACGAGGAACCATGTCTTTCATCAACTATTCCAGCCGAGAAATCATCCTGAAGATCGTCTATTACGGTCCGGGACTCTGCGGGAAGACGACCAACATCAAGTTCATTTACGGCTCGACCAATCCTGACGCGCGCGGCAAGCTGATTAGCCTCGAGACGAAGGCGGAACGGACGCTCTTCTTCGACTTCCTGCCGCTGAGCCTGCCGCCCATCCGGGGCTTCAAGACGCGGCTCCACCTCTACACGGTACCCGGACAGCTCTTCTACTCGGCCTCGCGCCGGTTGATCATGAAGGGAGCAGACGGCGTGGTGTTTGTTGCGGACAGCCAGCGGGAGCGGTTCGAGGCAAACCAGATCTCGATGGACGACCTCAAAGAGAACCTGGCTGCCTACGGTTATGAGATCACAAAGCTCCCCTTCGTGGTGCAGTACAACAAGCGGGATTTGCCGAACATCAACACGGTCGAAGAGCTTCGTGCGGAGT
>JBIIFW010000314.1:0-3601 GCA_044236985.1 Bradymonadia bacterium
GCTCGACACCTTCGACCCCCGCTCCGGCCCCACGACCGGCGGCACCCGCTTCATCCTCACCGGTGCTGGCTTCACCGCCGACACCTTGGTCTACGTCGATGGCGTCCTTGCCGAGCGCATCGACCTTGTGGACGCCTTCACCATCTATGGGGTGACGCCAGCTGGCCGCGTAGGGCAGGTCGATGTGAAGGTGGCCGACACCGAGAGCCAGGACCTGCTCGCCGACGCCTTCACCTACGTTGCGCCCGTCGCCATCACATCTGTGGAGCCGGCCCGCAGCCCAACGGAGGGCGGCGCGCCGCTCGTCGTCACGGGCACAGGCTTCACCGCCGACGCCCAGGTGAGCATCGGCGGCCGCCTCGGCATGCAGACCCGCTACATCAGCGACAGCCGGCTCGAACTCCTCGCGCCGCCCGGCAGCGTCGGCCCCGCCGACCTCCGCGTCACGACGCGCAACGATTCGGTCGCGGCCGTAGGCGCCTTCACCTACTTCGAGGTCACGCGGCTGCTCGACCTGCTGCCCGGCGCGGGTGATGAGGCCGGAGGCCAGCTCGTCACGCTCAAGGGGCGGGGGCTCGCCGACGCAGCTCAGGTGCTCTTCGGCGGCATCGAGGCCACCATCGTCTCATCGACCGCGGATACCGTCACGGTCCTCACGCCGGCGGGCGCGTCGGGCCCGGTCGACGTGCTCGTCTATGGCTCCGCCGGCGGCGGCGACCTGCTCACCGACGGCTACCTCTACACCAACGCCTCTACGCCGGCCGGCATCGTCGCGATCCGACCGGCCTCGGGCAGCATCGACGGCGGCGACCTCGTGACCGTTGTCACCGTTGGCTCTGGCGCCCGCGACACCGTCCGCTTCGCAGGCCTCCGCGCCAGCCCGGTCTCTTCGGCAGGCGGCACCTTCGTCGTTCGCACACCTGCAGGCAGCCTCGGCGCCGTTGATCTCTCCCTTACGGGCGGAACCGACGCTCCGCTCGTCGCACCCGGTGCCTTCACCTACCTCGAGCCCATGGAGCTGCTCGAACTCGACCCGCCCACAGGCGATGTGGCGGGCGGCACCGAGGTCGTCTTTCGCGGCACCGGCTTTGAGGCGGGCACCACCGTTCGGTTTGGCGCGCTCGCCGCGGCCTCTGTTGCCTTCGTCTCGAGCGAAGAGCTGCGCGTCGTTACGCCGCCCGGCACGGTGGGCTCGGTCCCCGTGACGCTGCTCGCTCCGTCGCGCACGCTCTCCTACCCCGACGCCTTCCGCTACACGCAGCCGCTCACCATCACCGGCTACTCCCCCACGCGTGGCGCCATCGCCGGCGGCACCTATGTGGTGGTCCGCGGCAGCGGCTTCGAGCCCGGTCTATCCATCCTCTTCGGCGACCAGCCCGCGCTCTCGGTGGAGCTCCTCGACCCCGCGACCGTCGCTGTCCGCACCCCGCCCGCCGAGTCAGCTGCGCCCGTCGTGGTGAAGGCGCAGCTCGGCACCACGACCGTCAACGGCCCGGGCAAGTTCACCTACTACAACCCGACGACCGACGCCGGCGGCTGGTGGGGCGGCGACATCCTCGGCGCCGTCAACGTCACGGTCGTCGACAGCAACGGACCGGTCAGCAACGCCTTCGTCACGCTGAGCGTCCGCGCCAGCGAGACCGGCTTCTCGGGCCGCACCGACGCCCGCGGCCAGGTGACCATCTCCGGTCCCGACCTCTCCGGCGTGCAGAACATCTACGCCAGCGCCAAGAAGCACTCCTCGGTCTCGGTCACCCGGGTCAACGCGAGCAACGTGGTGGTCGTGCTGCAGTACATCTGCGGCTGCTACACGGGCGCCGACTGCGAGCCCGACGAGACCTGCGACCTGGCCCGCATGGTGCCCGTCTGCGTCTCGCCTCAGTCCTGCACCACTGATGCTGACTGCAGCGAGCGCCCCAACTTTATCTGCGAAGGAGCCGATGAGGCGCTAGGCCTCAGCGGCATCTGCGCCGAAGACTGCAGCGGCGAGCCGCCGGAGCCTCCGCCGCTGGGCACCATCTTCGGGCTCCTCCGTGGCCTCGACAAGATCACCGTCCCCGGTCCCAACCAGCGGCTCCGCGCCTTCGTCGTCACGACGGAGAACGGCCCCGCGACCGACCCCGGCCCCAACAACAACTTCATCTGGGACGGCACCCGCGCGCAGCCCTACGAGCTCAACTCGAGGCTCGGCGACGTGGTCGTGGTGGGCCTCTGCGGCGTCGAAGACCTCACGACCGGCAACTTCGAGCCACGCTACATGGCCATCTACCGCCCCCTCTTCGTAGAGGGCGACCAGCGGTATGAGGTCAACTTTGAGTGCGACATCCACCTCAACCAGTCGCTGCAGGTGAAGGTCATCAATCCCCCGTTTGCCCCCGGCGGCGCAGAGGTGAACCGGATCAACGCCACGCTCGAGTTCGGAGGTGAGGGCAGCCTCTCCATCTGGGAGACGCAGAGCACCGCCTCCATCTCCACCGTCGAACGGCTCGCGCCGCTTGAAGGGCAGCTCGCGGGCCTCAACTACGGCATCACCGCACGGGCTGAGCCCAACGGCGGCGGCGTCCCCTTCTCGCAGGCGATGCAGCGCAATGTGGTCGCCTTCGACGCACTCCTCACCATGCCCACCTACATCCCGCCCGCCCGCGGCATCACGCCCGGGCCCGGCGAGCGGCTCGTGGGACGCCGCATCGAGTGGGGCCTCGACACCACCATCCCCGCCGACTTCTTCTACGCCTACATCACCGACCCCAGCCAGCAGACCACCTACTGGGAGGTCTATCTGCCTGGTGACCAGCTCGGCTTCGACCTTCCGGACTGGCCGGCCGACGCACCGCGCGGCCCCTTCCCGTCGGGCAACGCGCTGCTCATCATCGTCTCCGTCGACGCCTTCACCTTCGACTACGACAGCTTCGAGTTCAACGACTTCAACTACGGCAACTGGAAGTCCTACAGCCTCAACGGCTGGGGCATCCTCAACCCCTGAGCACTCGTCCGGAGCCGTCGCGCGTGTCGTCCTCTTCCGACAAACTGTCGCCGGCCATGCGCCAGCATGCCGAGGCAAAGGCGGCCCATCCGGACGCCATCCTCTTCTTCCGCATGGGCGACTTCTACGAGCTCTTCTTCGACGACGCGGTATTGGCGTCGCGCGAGCTCGACCTCATGCTCACCTCGCGGTCGAAGGAGACCAACCCCATCCCGATGGCGGGCGTCCCCTACCATGCGGCCGACGGCTACATCCGCCGGCTCATCGCCAAGGGCTACCATGTGGCCATCTGCGACCAACTCGAAGACCCCGCCGGCGCCAAAGGGGTGGTCAAGCGGGGCGTGACCCGCATCATCACGCCCGGTCTGCTCACCGACGATCAGGCGCTCGAGGCGGGCGCCCACAACTATCTCGTCTCGCTCTCTATCTCTTCGTTCCGTGAGGCCGACGTCGTCGCCATCGCCGCACTCGACATCTCGACGGGCGACCTCCGCCTGCTCGAGGTCTCGGGCCTCGACGCCGCCGCCACTGAGGTGCGCCGCATCGGGCCGGCGCAGCTGCTCGTTGCCGCGCCCCACGCCACCCTCTTTGCTGGTATCGTCGCCGCTGCGGGCTGCG
>JBIIFW010000315.1:0-3592 GCA_044236985.1 Bradymonadia bacterium
CCATTGGGGACTCCGCGCCCTCACCGCCAAGCTCGTCCAGCTCTGCGACCATCGCCTCCGGCTCGAAGGCGACGGCGAGCAGTGGTATGTGGAGCGCACCAACGATGCGCCGCTGCTGCAGCCGCTGGAGGTCGCCGCGAAGGCCCCAGTGGCCGGCCCGAGCAAGGTGGTCACCGTCATCACCTCCACGCCTGAGGAGCAGCTGGCAGGCCGTCTCCGCCTGTCCATCTCGCGCTCGCTCGAAGCATCGCCGAAGGCGATCACGCTGGTCGCTGTCGCACAAGAGCTCCAGAAGCAGTTCGGCAGCGCCGCGCTCACCAACTGGGCCGGCTTCGGCAACTTCCGCTCCTTCCTCGAGGCCAACCTGCCGGAGGGTGCGGCGCTCGACCAGCTCTCCGCAACCGAGTGGGTGGTGCGCGACACGGCACGCCACCTCGCCGCGAACGATGCCCGCCTGCAGCTGCCCGAGCCGCGCGTAATCGAGCGCATCTGCCGCATCACGGGCGTCCCGGCACTCTCGCCCCACGCCTTCAAGGTGCTCTTCGAGGCGGCCGCATCCCACCTTGAGACGCACGATTTCGCCATGCTCGAGCTGGTCCGACACCTGCGCGAGGCGGCCGCTACAGCCGGTGTGGTGGTATCGCGCTCCAACGCCCAGTTCGTCATCAAGGGGTTGCCCGCGGCAGAGCTGACGGCGCTCAAGCAGTCAGGGCGCCTCACGGCCGTCGCGATCGGCCAGCTCTTCCGCGAGCAGATCTCCAACCTCTGCGAAGACGCCGCGCTTCAGCTCTCGTCCGAAGAGTCCACGGCGATCGACGCGTGGGTGCTCGGCGCGATGGGCGAGGGGTCGTTGCCGTAGGAAGAGGCGAGGTCACGGTTCATGCCGGCGGAGTACGAGGAGAGCGGCGAGCGGAGCTTCTCGGCCAGCGGGTTTGCAGCGGGCGTCGATGACGAGACCAGCAGCGCCGAGAGGGGCTGCGTGGCGGCCTCTTCGGCCCGCGCGGCCAGCAGCGCGGGGACAGCTGTTTCGGACCATCGGAGCGCCGCGATCCAGTCGCGGGCATCGATCTCGTAGTCCTCGAGGTCGGGCAGGCACTCCAAGATGGCTGCGACCAGGTCGCTTCGAAGCGAGAGGGCGAGCGTCAGGTCCCACGGCACCGAGCCCTCGCAGGCCTCCAGGGTGGCCGTCAGCAGCGTCGTGGTGGGGAGCTGCGCCCAGACCGTCGCAGCCGCCGCGAACGAAGCACGCAGACCCTCTGCATCGATCGCGCGCGGCGGCAGCTCCTCGGTGGCATCGAGCAGGTCGTAGAGGCGGGGCGGCTGACCATCCTTGGGCAGCCGCGTCAGCTCCGTGAGCCACTCCATCGGCTGCTCGATCCGCAGCGCCGCGGCCGCCATGAGCGAGGGCTCCACGATCCAGTCCGAGGGGCTCAGCAGCGCCACGAGCAGCGCCTCGTCGTCGGCCACAAGCTGATCCATGCGCAGGTAGTGCCACCGTTCGTTTGCCGGCGTTCCTGCCGGCAGATCTTCGAAGAGCCAGCGCTCCAGCGAGGGTGGCACCGGCTCCTCGCCGAAGATGAGGCCGACCAACCTGCCGCGGAGCAACGGAACCCAGGTCGCGACCACGGGGAGCGCAGCCCGCTCCGAGAGCCGCTCCTGCTCCAGCGAATCGCGCCAGCTCCAGGGCAGCGAAGCCTCGTCGAGCATCGCGATGCAGCGATCGCGAAGCACGGGATGGAGCGCGTTGAGCGCGAAGCGGAGCGCCACCGCTGCCTCCAGATCGGGCGCACGGGTCAGCGCCCAGGCGGCAGAGGTCTGTTGCGACGAAGCGGCCGCAAGCAGGAGCAGTTGCGGCAGATGAACGGGGCCTGGGAGCTCCGAGGGCGCAACCACGCCGAGCGGGATGAGGAGCCGCTGCCAGCGCCGCCAGAGGCGGGCAGGCGGCGCAGGCCACATGCGGTCGAGCTGCACTACGGCGGCACGTTCGGCGGCATTGAGCTCCGGCCCGAGCGCGAGCCGCTGCTCCTGCTGGTGCCGCGAAAAGTCGCTGCAGGCCGCATCGTAGGCGGCCTGCAACTGGGCGATCTCGGCGACCGTCTCCGGCTGCGACGCCAGCTCCAGAAGCGGGTAGGGAATCGACTGCGGGTTTGGTTCTCTCGACATCGCCACGGATTCGCCTACATTGCGCCAACTCACTCCGATGCACGAGGCGCAGCGGCAGGATTCGAACTCCTATTGCATCGCCCCCTCCATGGCCAGCGACCCGCTCCCACACCCATGATTCGACTCACCGTCATCAGCGGCCCCGACGCCGGAAAAAAGGCCACCTTCACGGCCAAGAAGGTGCTGCTCGGGCGTGGGCCGAACAATGACTTTTCGCTCCGCGACGGGCTCGTCAGCCAGAACCATGCCGACATCCGCTGGGAAGGCGGCGCCTGTCTCTTCCGCGACCTCAAGAGCCGACACGGATCGCTCATCCGGTTGCAGGGCAACACACTCAATCTCCATGACCGCGACACTGCCAAGGAGATGGCGCTGCCGGAGCAGTGTCACATCATCCTAGGCGAGACGCTCATCTCGGTGGAGGCACGCGAGACCACGCGACCGCAGAACAGCCTCATCACGGTGCCACCGACCGAGGTCGGCGATATCACTGGCGTGAACGAGCGGGTGGTGAAGCGGGGAACCGAGAGCCTCGATGCGGTGACGCGCCGCCTCGTCATGCGCGACCCGCGGCTGGTCTCCATCTTCAAGCTGGCGCGGAGCCTCAACGCGGTCACCGACCTCGACGAGATCCTTCCGCTCATCGCCGAGACAACCTTCGAGGCCTTCCCCGCGGCAAACTTCTTCGCCGTCACCATCCCGACGGAGAACCCGGGCTCCGACGAGCTCATGCGGCCGCTCATCCTCCGCGAGCGCGGCCGAGCACCGTCGGAAGAGCAGCCGCCACTCCTCTCGCAGTCCATCCTCAAGCAGGTCTACGAGACGCAGGAGGCCGTCCTCTTCGTGCGCGACACCTCGACCTTTGTGCCCACAGAGTCGATGATCAACGCCCGCATCACTGCCTGCGTTGCCGCTCCGCTCGTGGGGCAGCGCAAGCTGCTCGGCGTGATGCAGGCAGATACGCGCGGGCTTGGCGGCCTCTTCGGCCCCGACGACCTCGACCTCTTCACGGTCCTCGCCTCCTACACCGCCTTCGCCATCGAGCGGGTCAACCTCACTCGCAACATCTACGAGATGTTCGAGGGCGTCGTGAAGCTCTCGGTGCGTGCCATCGAAGCCCGTGACCCCACCACCTCGGGCCACTCCGAGCGTGTGGCCGACTACACCACCCGCCTCGCGCTGCTCGCCAACAACGAGACGGCCGGCAAGCTCGCCAAGATCACCTTCTCACGCGAGGAGATGACAGAGCTCCGCTACGGCGCCCTGCTCCACGACTTCGGAAAAATCGGCGTCCGCGAGTGTGTGCTCATGAAGGGCACCCGCCTCCGCGAAGAGCACCTCGCGACGGTCCGAGAGCGGTTCGAGACGGCCCGCTCCAACGCCCACAACGACGCCTTCCGCGTCGCGCTCGACCGCGGCACCCAGCTCA
>JBIIFW010000039.1:0-12969 GCA_044236985.1 Bradymonadia bacterium
CAGCTGCGACAGCGTCACGACCGAGCCGCTGGCCCAGGTCGCGTCGGCGGTGATGTCCGAGCTGACCGTGATCTCCGTCGCCACGGGGGTGCCCGTGTCAGCCGTTTCGGTCGAGGTGCTCTCCTCTTCCGAGCAACCGGAGAGGAGGGCGAGAAGAGAGAGACTGCAAACGAGGTGCTTCATCATAACCATGCTCCGTTCAACCCCAGTTTCTGAAGATGGGCTCGCCGCGCATGGGGGTCATAGCGCAACGGCCTCTTTGAGAGTGTGTGGCATCCAACAGGATGATCGTGATCGGAGCGCGACGGGTCTGTGACATTTCACTGTCACGCACGATAAGTGTGCGCCACAGAAGTGTGACACCCGTGCAACAGCCTAAGGCTCCCAGCCAACAGAGAGGCTGATGTCCGTATCGGTCAGTTCATCTTCTACGATCACGCCGCCCTGCTCGGCACGGCGAGACTGGCCGAGGAGATTCCGGGCGCCGCCCTTCAACTTCAGCCCCTCGCTGAGCTCATACGACACCGTCAGATCGACCTTGTGGAAGGGCTCCGCATAGACATCAGGAAGCCCGAGCAGACCCACCGTCATGAGCTCACGGCCCATGACGTTGTAGAGCACCGTCGCCGAGATCGGAGAGGCCTCCGGCTCGTAGGAGAGAGAGCCGTTCACCATGTAGGAGGCCTGCCCCTGAAGCGGCCGCTCGGACGAGGTCGCAGCCCGCTGCTGCTCCTCACCCACCGTCACGCTCGAGGTGATGAAGGAGGCGTTCGCGCCCACCGAGAGGGCCGCGAGCGCCTTCGCGAGCCCGCTCAACCCCGTGCGGAACTCCACCTCCGCGCCGTAGCTCTCCGCGCTTTCGGCGTTGCCGTAGGTGACTTCGCCAGCCTGCGTCAGGCTCTGCTCGATGGGGTGCAGAGGCACCTTGTAGAACAGGCTCGCAGCGAGAACCTCGGTGTTGCTCGGGAACCACTCCCAGCGCAGATCACTGCTGTGAACGTAGGTGCGAAGCAGGTCGGGGTTGCCCGTGATGGTCTTCCGGCGAACATAGTCCTGGAAGGCAAAGGGCGCGACCTCGCGACCCTGCGGACGGGCCACGCTGGCGCCGTAGTTCGCACGCACAAACATGCCCTCGTCGAGTTCGAAGACGAGGCCCGCGGAGGGAAGCAGGTCGAATTCGCCCCGCTTTACCGTGTCGCGTGTGAAGACCCGCTGCCCGAGGAAGGGCGAACCGGAGACGACCGTCTGGTTGTAGTTCTCTGCCCGGGCGCCGCCCACAACACGCAGCCACTCGAGCGGCTTGAAGTCGCTCATGAGGTAGCCCGCCGTCATCACTTGGTCGACCTCATACCGATCATTGCCACCCGTCTCTTCGCCAAAGGAAAGGACGCTCCCAATGTTCTCGTCGCTGAAGAGCTGCTCCGGGTCGAGCGCGCGCGGGTCGCCCGTTCCGCAGTCTGCGCAGGCAAACCGAAAACGCCGCGAGTCGAAGGCGCGGTGCCCCTTCAGCAGGTCGATGCCTGAGCTGAGGCTCGACTCCAGGCCGAGCGGCATCTTCCAGTCCAGGCCTCCGGCGAGATCGAGCTGATCGAGCTCCGAGAAGAAGCGCTCGCCCGAGCCCGGGTCCTGCCGCCAGCGGAAGATGCCATCGAGGCCATCCCGCCTGAGGTAGCGGGTATCGGGCTCATTGCGAGCGGCCCACAGAACGTTGGCATTCCACTTCACTTCGCTGTCGGCAAAGAGGTTACGGTGCCTGCCCACGAGCTGCGTGAAGGAGAAGCTGCGCTCCACCCACTGCAGCCTCCGCCCCTCGTAGGGACGACCCTTGTCGGCCGAAACGTCGGTCGTGACATCGTTCACCAGATCGCTCCCCGACTGGCTGAAGAGCTCTGCAAAGGTGATCTGGTTGGCGTCGCCCCAGTTCTTGGTCGCCGTACCGAGCAAACCCCAGCGCGACTTACGCTTGTCGCTCCGCTCCGCGAGGGTCTCCGAGACCGAGAGGTCGCCTGCGCCGTCGAGCGAGATGGAGCGGATGGTCCGCTCGTCCACGCTGTAGCTCCGGTTGTAGTTGGCGGTCAGCAGGTAGCCCCAGACATTCCCCTCGGGGCCGCCGGAGTCGCCGATGGTTGCCTTCAGGCCCATGCCCGGAAGCGCCGTCGACTGATCAGGGTTCCAGACGTTGTCTAGCGACCTGCCCGCCTCGACCACCTGCTCTGGCGAGAGGCCACGGCCTAGTTCGATGCGCTGGTCGGGGAAGCTGTCCGGGAGCGCGCGGCTACCGTCATCAAACCCGAGCCAGTCGAGGCTCCCGCCCTTGTAGGTCGCATGGTTGCCAAAGGTGGTGCCGGGCGTGACGGAGACCGAGGCGCCGAGCGAGAGCTTCCACTCTTCGGGGTAGTCGCGCGTACCAATGTCCATCTGACCGGCAGCGCAGCCGCCGCTGAGGTTGGGCGTGAAGCTCTTGTAGACCGTGAGGTTGGAGAGCAGGTCGGAGGGGAAGATATCGAGCTGCACGCCGGGGAAGTCGGGGTCGGTTCCCCGCACAATCACGCCGTTCATCGTGACGCAGGTATAGCGGCCACCGAGCCCGCGGATGTAGAGGAACTGGTCATCGACGATGCTGGCGCCGACGACCCGCTTCACCGCGTCGCTGGCAGCGGAGTCGGGTGCCTTCGACATCTCCTGTGCGCTGACGGCGTCGGAGACAGCAGCCGACTCACGCCGCTCCATCAGCTGCGTCGCGGCGTTCTCTTTGATGGCGCGGCCCTCCACCACGAAGGTCTCGGAGTTCTTCTCATCCACACCCATCGAGAGCGCGCCGAGATCGGCTGGTTGGTCGGCGAGGACCTCAACCTCGAAGGCCTCGGTCGCATAGGAAAAGAGCTTGGCACGGACGACAAAGAGGCCCGGATCGAGGTCGAAGAAGAAGGTTCCGTCGGCGCCCGTTCGAGCCGTAGCGGCGATGCCCTCCACCTCTACCGCAACGCCATCGAGGGGAGTTCCGAACTCACGATCAACGATCTTGCCGGTGATGCGAACCTTGCCCGAGGGCACGACCGCGGGCGGCGCCGGAGCGACCGGCTCGCTCTTGTCGAGGTCGTCCCAGAACTGGTCGTAGTAGGAGTCCTCGGCGTCGGGCGTGAGGGGCGCGGGGGCCTCATCCTCGGGTGCGGCGGGCTTCTCCTCCTCAAACGAGGGAGCAATCTCCTCTTCAAGGGCAGGTGCAATCTCCTCCTCGAACGAGGGTGCGATCTCCTCTTCAAGGGAAGGTGCAATCTCCTCTTCAAGGGAAGGTGCAATCTCCTCCTCGAAGGAGGGAGCGATCTCCTCCTCAAAGGAGGGAACAACCTCCTCTTCGAGGCCGCCGGAGCCCTCAGGTGCGGCCGAGCCAGAGCCCTCCACCGCGGGGGCCGGTTGGGCCATCAGCGCTGCGGTCGGCAGCCCCATCAGCAACACCAGCGCTGCAACAAGCAAGGCACTCCAAACGCGACCCACGTGGAACATCAGCGACCCTCAGGCAAACGAGAACTCAGGCAAGCCGGAAGGGGAAGCGCCAGGTAAAGGCAACCGCGATGGGCTTTCCACCGTGGTCCTTGGCCGGCTCATACTCCCAATCGCGGATGATCGAGATGGCATACTCGGCCAATTCGGGCGGCCCGTCTTTGGCGCGGCAGGCGCGCACTTTGCCCTTCTCGGTGATGATGCACTGAACCACGACGAGACCGCTGATTGCCTTCTCTCGGAAGGCGCGCGGGTAGCCCATCTTGGGCTCCTGCTTGATAGCCTTGGGCGGGGTGCCGGCCTGGTCGAGACGCACGGGCCCACGCCTGGTCTTTGCTGCAGGCTTGGAGGCAGCGGCGGGCGCCAACTTTGCCGGGGTCGGAGGTGGAGGAGCTGCGCCGTGGCCGTTTCCGCTCTGCATACCGGGACCGCTCCCGCCCTCCACGGCGCCCATGTCTGGCCCCGAATCCGGAGGGACTTCGGCGGCAGGCTCAGGCTCAGGATCGGGCTCGGGCTCCTCGGCCGCCGCTACGGGCTCCGGCGGAGGCGGCGGAGGTTCCGGCTCGGGCTCCTTCTTGGCCTCCTCCTTCACCAGCGCCTCAGGCGGGTCGGTGAAGGTCGAGTCGAATACAATGACCTCGATCGCGCGCGTCAGGCGCCCCGTCGTGGCAAACTGCCCCGCGCCGAAGATGAGGGCGTGCAGCGCAACCGACGCGACGACCACGAGGACCCATACCAGCGCGCGACGCGAGGACCGATCTTCCTGCATGGGTCGATAGGACGAGCCCATCGATCGAACGCCTGAAGTTTCACTCATGAATTCCACCGGGGGGCCAGTCGGTTGGAGCCGTCTGGACGGCATCTACTCAAGTCGAGTGAGCGGTTCAGTACCCATCATATGTGACAATCAGCGCACAAATGTATGTAGACAGGGTGCCTTCGCAATCAATTCTGCGCTCTGCGGATCCGCGGCGCCGACCACCTCAGCCGGCTCTCGGCGAGCTCGGCGAGACAAGTTTGTAGGGTGTAACGAACTGCGACTTGCAGGAGCGGTGAAAGGGCCTAGAGTTGCTACTCTCACCCTCTTCGAGAAGCCCGCCATGAGCACCGCCGTCATTGTCGCTGTTGTCGCTGCCGTCTGCTTCCTGCTGCTCGCGATGGTCGTCATCGGGATCTACAACGGCCTCGTCACTCGGCGGAACCGCTTCCAAAACGGCTTCAGCCAGATCGATGTCCAGCTTCGCCGCCGATACGACCTCATCCCCAACCTGGTCGAGACGGCAAAGGGCTACATGAGCCACGAGCGTGAGACGCTCGAGGCCGTCATCGCCGCCCGCAATCAGGCCGTGGCTGCGGCCTCCCGTGCCAACGGCGCCCCCGGCGACGCGCAGGCCATGCAACAGCTGCAGACTGCAGAATCATCGCTAGGCGGGACGCTCTCCCGCCTCATGGTGGTCTCAGAGTCCTACCCCGAGCTCAAGGCCAACGCGAACATGATGCAGCTCTCCGAAGAGCTGACCAGCACCGAGAACCGGATCGCCTTCGCACGTCAGGCCTTCAACGACGGTGTGACCGACTACAACACCGCTCGGGAGAAGTTCCCCGCGAGCGTCATCGCCTCGATGTTCCAGTTTCAGGCAGCAGCGCTCCTCGAGGAGACACAGCCGGAGGTGAGGAATGCGCCGCGGGTCAGCTTCAACTGACGACAGGGAGCGTCGGCCTGCATGAGGAACTTTGAGGAACATCAGTCGCAGGCAAGGCGGCAGACGCGGACCCTCATCTGGCTCTTCGTACTGGCAGTCTCTGCCGTTGCGGTAAGCCTCTACGGACTCGTGGGGGTGTTCACCCTGCCAGCCGATCCCGCGCATCCCGGCAGCCGTATCTGGTGGGACGGCAAGACGGCGTTCATCGCGGGCTGCGCTGCGTTTGGCACGATTGGGCTTGGCGCACTGCTCAAGCACGCTGCCCTCTCGTCGGGTGGCCGAGCGGTAGCGGAGTCTGTTGGCGGGAAACTGGTCACGGGCGAGACGCGTGATCCCGAGGAGCGTAAGCTGCTGAATGTGGTCGAGGAGATGTCGATCGCCTCGGGCGTACCAATGCCGTTGGTCTATGTGCTCGACGGGGAGGAGGGCATCAACGCCTTCGCCGCAGGCTACTCGGTGAACGATGCGGCGGTGGCCGTCACGCGGGGAGGGCTCCGCACGCTGAACCGCGCCGAACTGCAGGGAGTGATGGCGCACGAGTTCAGCCACATCCTCAACGGCGACATGCGCATCTCCATCCGGCTGATCGCAGCGGTAGCGGGCATCGAGGCCATCGCAGGGATCGGGCGGTGGCTGCTCGCGAGCAGCCTGCACACAGGCATGATGATGCATAGCCGGAAGCGCGAAAACGGCGCGCCGATGCTGATGATCGGCATCGCGATGCTGGTTATCGGGGCCGCGGGCATTGCCTTCGGCCACCTGATCCGCGCGGCCATCTCGCGCCAGCGCGAGTATCTCGCGGATGCATCCGCAGTACAGTTCACCCGCGACCCATCGGGTATCGCCAACGCGCTCAAGAAGATCGGCGGACTCGATGCAGGCTCACGCGTGAAGGCGTCGCAGGCCACGGAACTGAGCCACCTCTTCTTCGGACAGGCGCAGGCACACGCAGCCTTCGGCAGCATGCTGGCGACCCACCCTCCCCTGATGGAGCGGATCCGCCGGCTCGACCCTGCATTTGACGGAACCTTCACAGCCGTCGAGGCCGCGAGCGATGACGCAGGCGAGCCGAGAGCATTCGCGGAGTTGTCGGGGGGCAGAGGCGGTCGAGGGCGCATCTCAGCGGCAGCGTTGCTGCATCGTGACAGCGGGGTGGGCTCGCAGCAGGTGGCGCTGGCCCGCGTCCGCATGGAGGACCTCGCGCCTGCCTTGCGCGAGGCGGTGGCTCAGCCGCTCGGTGCCGCGGCACTCGTCGTCTTGGCCAGCGACCTGTCGGCGGCCGAGCGTGCAGCGGCCGCCGAGTTCGAGGTGACCCCCGCGCTGCTCGCAGAGGCGCAGCGACTCGCGCCCCACTACGCGCGCATGGAGCCCGCTGCGCGGCTGACGCTGATTCAGCTCGCCTGTGGTCCACTGCGCCAGCTCGGTGCGACCCAGGCCGCGATGCTGCTTCGGATCTCGAACGCGGCGATGCTGGCTGATCAGCGGCTGACGCCCTTCGAGGTGGCACTTCAGGAGGTGCTTCACGAGCACCTCGGCACGGCGGTAGATGGTGCAGCCGCTCGGCGCATTCAGTTTGTGGCCTATCGGGCAGTCACAACCCATATCGAGGTGCTGCTCTCCGCCATGGCCCACCTTGGAGGCACAGGGACTGCTGCAGGTTCGGCCTTCCGCGACGCAGTGAAGGGGCTGCCGTCGGAGGTCGAGGCAAGTGTGTCGCTGCGAGGTCGGGCGATCCTCGACGACGAGGCGCTGACTGTAGCCATCCGAACGCTGGCGCGGGCGTCAACGGCGATCAAACAGGGGGTGCTCGAGGCGCTCGCCGCGGCGGCCGTGAGCGATGGAACGATTGCACCTGAAGAGGCCGATCTGGTGCGCGCCATTGCCATCGTCTTCCAGCTGCCGCTACCGCTGCCCGAGGCCTAGCCTGCCGAGGCGTGAAAGATGCGACGAACCCGTGGCGAGACGCGGGTAAGCATCTCATAACTGATGGTATCTGCCAGCTCCGCGAGCGCTTCGAGATCGGGCTCACCGTGGCCTGCACCGAAGACGACAACCTCATCACCGGCGCGCGGCGGCGGGTCGAGGTGGGTCACATCAAGCATGGTTACATCCATGCAGACCCTTCCGACGACCGGGCAGCGCTCGCCGCGGATCGACATCCAGCCCCGGTTGGAGAGGGAGCGCGGGTAGCCGTCGTTGTAGCCCAGCGCCGCGACAGCGATGCGCTGCGGGGTTGCGCCGGTCGAGTAGGTGTGGCCGTAGCCCACACCGTGCGCTGCGGGGAGCTCCTTGACGGAGACGAGGCGGGTAACAAGCCGGAGCGCCTGCTGCAGACCAACGGAGGCTGCGTCGGGAGCGAAGCCGAAGAGGCCGATGCCAGCGCGGATGCCGGAGTAGCGCGATGCGGGGAAACGGACCGCGCCGGCCGTGTTGGCGGCATGTACCCAGCGCGGGGTGATGCCGGCGGCGGCGAAGGCGGTGACGATGCGCTCGAAGGCTGCGATCTGGGCGCACGTCTCGTTGTCGCGCGCCGGTTCGTCCGCAGAGGCGAGATGGGTCATGAGTCCGACGACTTCGAGCGACCTGCTCTGCAGCACAAAGGCGAGCACCTGTTCAAGTTCGGCAGGCAGAAATCCGACGCGCCCCATGCCGGTGTCGAACTTGATGTGGACGCGGGCGACCGTCTGCTGCTGCGCAGCAGCGGCCTCCAGTTCGCGCATCGTTGTCATGGTTCCGAGCTCAGCGCTGAGGTTCTCGCGCAGCAGCTTGCCCATCTCGTGGGGGAGCACATTCTGCACCAGAATGGCGGCCGTGATGCCGCGGGCGCGAAGCGCGATCCCTTCGTCGGGGAAGGCGACGCAGAAGCAGCTGGCGCCGACCCTCTCGAGCGCCTGTGCGATGCGAACCGAGTCGACGCCGTAGCCGTAGGATTTTACGACAGGCATCACTGAGACACCGCCGGCAGCAACCCGGAGCCGTCGGTAGTTCTCCACGATCGCGTCGATGTCGACATGCAGCAGGGTGCTGGAGACGGCGTCGAGGAGCTCCGCGGCCACGGTCTCGAGGCGCGCCGGCCGACTGCCCTTGAGCAGGACGCGGTCACCGGGCTGTGCCCAGTGTTCGAGCAGCTTGGCAGCCGACGCGGCATCCGCGGTCGTCACCACGGCGGTCGCTGCCATGCCCGCTTCGAGGGCAGCCGCAACGATCTCTGCGCCTCCCTCACCAACGCCGATGAGCCTGTCTACGCCAAGCCGAGCAACCAGCGCCCCCACCTCGCGGTGGGCACGGAGAGAGGCCTTTCCGAGCTGCGCCATGCCGCCGAGCACCGCGATGGAGCGGCCGACGGTGCGCTCCTGCTGCAGGAAGCGGAGCGCTGCAGCGACGCTCTCGGGATCTGCGGTGTAGGCGTCGTTGATGACGACAAGGCCGCGGGTCGTGGAGCTCCACTCGAGACGGCCCGGCGATGGCTGCCAACGAGATAAACCAAGCGTGGCCTCCTCCTGCGAGACACCCAGTGCCAACGCGCAGGTGATCGCCAACGCTGCGTCGGTTCGGAGGACCCAGTTTGCAGCCCAGTTTGCGGTCAGCATCTGCGTCGCGCGGGCCGGTTCGACCTCTACGACTTCGCAGGCAAGCGAAGCTGCCGAGAGCAACGCGAGCGACTCTGCCTGAGGCACGAAGAGCTGCTGGCCCTCCACCATCTCGGCAAAGAGCTTCACCTTCTCTTCCGCGATGCCCTCGCGACTTCCGAGGCCCTCGAGGTGAGCGGAGCCGACGTTGGTCCAGATCCCCATCGTCGGACGCACCATGCGCTGCAGCCGCTGCATCTCCGTTGGCTGCGAAATGCCGCATTCGATGATCGCGACGTCGGCGCCCGGGTCGAGACCGAGCAGCGACTGGGCGACGCCGACCTGCGAGTTGTAGCCGAGCGGCGTGCCCGTCACACGGAGCGCGTCGGAGAGTGCGCAGACCAGCATCTCTTTGGTGGTGGTCTTGCCGTTGCTACCGGTGATCGCGACGACCGGGCCGGTGAATCGGCTCCGAGCGATGGTCGCGAGCGCCTGAATCGCCGCGGTGGTGTCTGCCACGACCACGAAGACGTCATCGGCGCGGCGCACAGACGGGAGCCTGCTGCAGAGCGCGACGGCAGCGCCCGCGTCGAGCGCGGTGCGGACAAACGCGTCGCCATCCCGCTGTGCCTGCAACGCGACAAAGAGGTCTCCTTCGCGCACGCCGCGACGGGTGTCGATGATGGCGCGTTCGCAACGTCGCTCACCGTCGCCAACCAGTTCGCCGCCCGTCCAGGCAGCGATCTGCGCCGCTGTCGCGGGCCAAATCACGGGTTGGAGCTCAGCGCACGCTCGAACTTCCGGCGCACGAAGGCAGAGGAGCGAACCAGGTCGAGCGCCAGCTCTGCGTGGCCGACGGCATAGCCGTTTCCGACCATGAGGTTTGCATCTTTGCCCACGCCCTCGGCACCCAGTGCGGCGCGCGCAAAGCTGGTGGCCATGTTGAAGAAGTAGACGGTTCCGCCCTCTCGCACAGAGAGGATGGCTGCCATCTCGGTCGCATCCACATTGGCGGTGTTGATAACCACATCGGCCTCTCCGCCAAGAAGCTCCGTGATACGCCGCGCCGCGCCGAGCGCATCCTTGGCATCGACAGCATCGCCAGCGTCGATGATACCCTCTGCAAGCGCTTCGCTGAGCACCTCGACCGACCGATCCACCGCGACGAGCCGACCTGTCTGGCCGAGCGCGAGGCGTGCCTGCGCCATGCAAAGTGTACCGCTCTTGCCTGCGCCGAGGATGGCGACGCGCATGCCTTCGCGGACCAGACGTGCGGTCTGAGCCGGCGCGCCGCAGACATCGAGGACCGAGAGCGCGAGTGCCTCGGGGAGGTCGGCGGGCATGACGACCAGCGGCGCTGAGGCGGGGAGGAAGGCGCGACCCTCCACGACGACCTGCTCGGAGCCAAGGCGCACCTCGTGGATGGCATCGAGGCGGAGCGGCGTGAGGGTGAGCGAGACGAGGGTGGCGATCCGATCGCCAGCACGGAGAGGCACCGGGCCAACGTAGTCTTCGCCGAGGGCCACGACCCGGCCCAGCAACATGCCACCAGAGCCGGTGACAGGGTTCTGCATCTTTCCGCGCGCGGCGACGATGGAGGCAATGTGGGTTGCGACGGCGGCAGCATCACGGCCGACGGCACCGATGATCTGGTGAAATGAGGCCGAGTCGATGTTCAGCAGCTCGACAGCAATCTCGACCTCGTCGGAACGGCAGGGACCGGCCGCGTTGAGGACCTGCGCGCCCTGCGGCAGGGAGCCCTCGGGCGCCAGCACCCGATACTCTCCCCAACGGCCTGCACTGTTCTGTTCTGCCATCGCCTCTTCTCCTTCAGCTCAGCGCGAGCCGCTTCATGACCTGCTGCAGGTCCTGCCACGCCGCCTTCTTCAACTCCGGTTTTTGGAGCAGCAGGGTGGGGTGGAAGGTGGGCATCATGGGTACGCCGTGCAATTCCATCCACTTGCCGCGGTCTTCTGCGGTGAGGGTCTCATCGGGCTTGAGTGCAGCGAGCGCGGCGCCACCAAGCACGACGATGACCTCGGGCTCCGCGATGCGAATCTGCGCCGCGAGCACGGGGCGGCAGCGCCTCACCTCCTCGGGATGGGGACGGCGCGCTGGGTTGCTCCGGCACTTGACCACAGAGGTGAGGTAGACCTGCTCGGGCGTGAGCTTCATGGCCTGCAGCATCTTGGTGAGGAGCTCGCCCTCGGCGCCGGCGAGCGGCCTCCCGGTGCGGTCCTCTTCGGCGGTGGGCATGTCGCCGACAAACATGATGCGGGGGCGTTCAGCGCCCTCTCCGAACACCAGCTGTGTGCGGTCATCGCAGAGCGGACAGCGCTGGCAGTCGCCGAGCTGCGCGCGGAGCGCGGCCTGCGTGGTGGCACGCTGCGGGGCGGCCTCGCGCGGCCGGTTGGAGGAGAGCGTCTGGCTGACCGACTGGGCGACCTCCTCCATGCGCCGTCCGATGGCCTCGTTCGAGGTGGCGGACGAGGCAGCCGCAGCGACGGGCAGGGCCGGGCTACGAGATGTAGCGGCCGCGAGCGGCGGCTGGCTCTGGGCCGGCTGGCTCTGGGCCGGCTGGCTCTGGGCCGGCTGGCTCTGGGGAGGTGCGCCCTGCTGCCGGTCGCTGGGCGCAGACGGGCGCGGTGCGGCCTGCCGTGGCGCTTCGCGGCGGGCGAGCGTGGTGAGGCCGAGCTCTGACTGGCGACGGAGCCAAGCGGCGAGGTCCCCGGCCAACTCCTGAAGCAGCATCTCATCGGAACGAACACCGCTCATCGCTTCCTCGCCAAACAGCCGGCTGCCCAGGCCACGATCGCCGCAGCGATCTCCCGCTTCGCAGCAGGCCCGAAGGAGACAGCGCCTCCCGCCCCATCGTAGCACTGCACGCAGTTGCTGTCCGAGCCAAATGCGCCGCCGGATCCTACATCGTTGGCAACGATGCCGTCGAGCGACTTGGCACGGAGCTTTTCGCGGGCGTATCGCTCAATGTCGTGCGTCTCCGCCGCAAAGCCAATCAGCAGTTCAGGCCGGACCACGGAGGCGGAGAGCTCCGCCAGGATATCCGGCGTGCGCTCCATCTCGAGCGTCCAGGGTCCGAGTCCCTTCTTCACCTTAACGACGCGGCGCTCGACAGGCCGATAGTCAGAGACCGCAGCGGCCATGAAGACCAGGTCGTACTGCTCTTCCAGCACCGCCTCGCGCATCTCAGAGGCGCTGCTAACGAGAACGCGCCGGATGCCAAACGGCGGCTTCAGAGCGGTGGGCCCCGAGACCAGGGTCACATCGGCGCCTGCCTCCCAGGCCGCGGCGGCGACCGCGTAGCCCATCTTTCCAGTCGATGGATTGGAGAGAAAACGAACCGCATCGAAGTGTTCTACCGTGGGCCCGGCGGTGACCAAGACACGGAGGCCGCGCAGGGGGCCGGACGACAGGGCACGTGCAGCGACCGACAGGCCCCACACCAGCGGTGCGCCATCGGCCTCTGGCACAGGGGAAAGGAGCAGCATCCTAGCCCGCAACGCATCAATCGCAGGCAGGGCCGTGGCGTCGCCGAGGAGCATTGCCGCGTCTGCAGACCAGTCGAGTGGCACGCGCGAGATGGCGTACCCCTCGGATGCCGAAAGGTGACGCAGTGACGCAGTGCCGAACCAGCGCTCAGCTCCCGGCGCAACCCAGACGCCGACCTCCGCACCGGCTTCCGCAAAGGAGCGGCAAACCTCAACGGTGTCGCGCGCCTGCACATCATCGAACGCGACGACGAGCAGCCGTTTTCCGCAAAGCGAGCTCACGGGCGCTGCTCCATCGAGAGCCAGCCCTGCAGCCCCTCCGCGCCATGCGCATCGAGCTCCATCACGCCCTCCTCTGCCCAGCGAAAGAGGGCTGCGAGCAGGCCGCCTGTGAGCCCCCAGACGAAGTCGCCTTCGTAGTCGAAGGCCTGCATGGTGATGCGGCGGCCACCACGCTCAAACTCCTGCGGGCGCCGCGCATCGGGGTGCATGAGCTGCTCCACGTCGGCCACGATCACGCGGGCGATCTCCGCTTCGCTGAGCGTGAGGAGGGGCGGTGTATCGAGCCAGCCGACCACCGGCACAACGCGGTAGCCGCCGATGCTCCAAGCCTCGTCGAGACAGCCGAGTGTCTGCACGGCCTGGGCTGGGATGCCGCACTCTTCGTGGAGTTCGCGGAGGGCTGCCTCG
>JBIIFW010000317.1:0-3563 GCA_044236985.1 Bradymonadia bacterium
CCGTCGTGGGCGGCAGCTACTCCGGGCCGACAGGGCTGGCGGGCATGTGGGGCGATTCTGGAGAGGTCTCCATTCCGGCCAAGGCGACCGACACAGAGGTCGCCTCCAAGCTCTGGGCCAAGAGCGAAGAACTCACGGGCGTTCGCTACGACTTCTCGGCGCTTGGCGGCTGAGGGCGGTGATTACCCCTCCTCGCGGGGCGGAATCTGTTGACGCCATGCGTCACCTGCCGTAGCGGCCCGCCCACTCTCTCACCGCCCATTCGTCTGATTCTAAGGTATCGCGCCATGAAGTTCCGGATTCTCTGTACTCTCTCGCTTCTCGTCCTCGCCGCTTGCAGTGATGACGAAGAGACCAAGACCGGCACCGATACTGGCGCTGACACGACCGTCGCCGACACGGGCACCGACACCACCGTCGAAGACACTGGGACCGCTGACACCACCGTCGACACCGGCACCGACACCGCCGTCGAAGACACCGGCACCGACACGACGGTAGACACCGGCACCGACACCGGCGGCCCCACCACCGACCTCTGCCAGAACGAGGCCGACCAGGCCATCGTGGACGCCGGCGGCGTGACCGACGCTGCCCAGAGCTGCGGCCTCGGCTGCCTCGGCGATGCCGACCCCGGCTCCTGCTCGGCAGACTGCGTGGCAACCGAGACCGGCCTCTCGAACGCCTGCGCCGGCTGCTACGCGGGTGTGGTCGTCTGCTCCATCGAGAACTGCCTTGCCCCTTGCGCCGCCAACCCGGACTCGGACGCCTGCACCTCCTGCCAGCAGACCAACTGCCTGCCCGAGTACTACGCCTGCACCGGCAATGAACCGCCGGCGGTTCCCGTCTGCGGCAACGGTGTCATCGAAGCGGGTGAGGTCTGTGACGACGGCAACACCGACGGCACCGACAGCTGCGCTGCCGACTGCACGCTCACCTTCTGCGGCGACGGCATCGCGAACGGCGTCGAGCCCTGCGACGGTATCGACCTCGGTACCTTCGCATGCACTGACTTCGGCTTCGACGGCGGCACCCTTGCCTGCTCGTCCATCTGCGACATCGACAACGCGGGCTGCACGCGGAACCCCCGCTGCGGCGACGGCGTCGTAGATGCCGGCGAGGCCTGTGACGACAGCAACACCGATAGCACCGACGACTGCACCGCGACCTGCACCGTTGCTGCCTGCGGCGACGGCTTCACGCAGGCCGGCGAGGAGTGCGACGACGGCAACGCCGAGAGCACCGACAGCTGCACGGCCACCTGCACCATCGCCATCTGCGGCGACAACTTCGTGCAGGCCGGCGAGGAGTGCGATGATGGCAACATCGAAAGCACCGACAGCTGCACCAGCACCTGCACCATCGCCATCTGCGGCGACGGCTTCACCCAGCCCGGCGAGGGCTGCGACGACGCCAACTTCGACGACAGCGACGAGTGCACCACGGCGTGCGCGCTGCCGAGCTGCGGCGACGGCTTCGTGCAGGCGGGCGAGGCCTGCGACGACGCCAACACCGACAACACCGACGGCTGCACCAACACCTGCACCGCGGCGGTCTGCGGAGACGGCTTCGTTCAGTCGGGCGAGGCCTGTGACGATGCCAACACCGTAACCGAGTCCTGCCAGTATGGCGAGCTTGGTTGCGAGGTCTGCGATGCCACCTGCGCGCTCGTCGCAGGCGCGACCGCCTACTGCGGCGACGGTGTCGAGAACGCCGGCGAGGGCTGCGACGATGGCAACACGGAGCTTGAGTCCTGCCAGTATGGCGAGACGGGCTGCCAGGTCTGCGACGTGACCTGCGACCTCGTGGCCGGCGCGACCGAGTACTGCGGTGACGGCATCACCAACCCCTCCGAGAGCTGCGACGACGGCAACGCCGTCACCGAGGAGTGCAACTACGCCACCACCTCCTGCGATGTCTGCGACAACAGCTGCGAGACCATCGCCGGTGAGACCGACTTCTGCGGCGACGCCACCGTTGACCCCGCCGAGGGCTGCGACCTCGGTGCCGACAACTCCGACACCAACGCGCTCGGCTGCAATCTCGACTGCACCGTCCCCGCCTGGCCGCCCGAGTCGCCCTGGTACACCGACACCGCTTGCGACCTCCCCACCTGCGACGAGTCGGCGACCATCTCCATCGACACCGCCGGCGACTGGACGGTCACCTACGAGACCCTCACCAGCGACTGCGGCAACCTCTCCAACTTCGAGCCCCGCCTGGTCGTCGGCAGTACCAAGACCGGAAATCCTCACCCGCTCGATGTCGCCGGTAACTGCGACTACACCACCATCGACTCGCTCCGCTTCATCGACGGCGCCTTCAAGAACGACACCCTCATTTCCTGCGAGGTCCGCAACCGTGAGGCCGGCATTGTCGAGATGAGCCAGAGCACCATCGTCTTCGGCGACGGCACCGCGACGGGCACGGCCACCTCGATTCTGACCAACATCCCCACCATTCCGGGCCTCGTTGAGGTGCCGGGCGGCCGCTGCACCGCGACCTTTGCCATCACGATGACCCGCATCCTGGAGTAACCTGGGACTGCGAGCGGAGGCGCCCTCCCGCGTGAGCGGGCAGGGCGCTTCGCCGTTTTTGAGAGCCACAAACGGAGGGAACATGGCCCGCATTCTCTATCTTCACGGTCTTGAGAGTTCACCCAACGCCGGCAAGGCCACCCGCCTCCGCGAGGAGGGCCACGAGGTCGTTGGTCCGCAGCTCGACCATGCCTCCGACCTGACGGACTCCATCGCTACCGCTCAGGAGGCTCTGGACGGGGCCATCGCAGCGGGTGGGGTCGATGTGGTTGTTGCCTCCAGCCGCGGCGGCGCCGTCGCCACTGCGATCAACCCGCGCGGCGTCCCGATGCTGCTCCTCTGCCCCGCCTGGAAGAGGTTCGGCCTCGATGCCCGCCTCTCGGGCACCGTCCGCATCCTTCATGCCGCCGCAGACGACCTCGTGCCGCTGGCCGACTCGGTCGAGCTGCTTGAGCGGAGCGGCCTCCCCGCAGAGGCGCTCACCGTGGTCGGCGACCATCACAAACTGCACGACCCTGCAGCGACCGCAGCCATGCTCGCCTCGGTTCTCGAACTGGCCGGCGCCTAGGCCTAAACGCCGAGCAGCTTGAAGAAGTCGTTGCCCTTGTCATCCACCAGGATGAAGGCCGGGAAGTCGACCACCTCAATCTTCCAGACCGCCTCCATGCCCAGCTCGGACATGTCGAGGACCTCCACCTTCTTGATGCTCTCCGAAGCCAAGATGGCGGCCGGTCCGCCGATGCTGCCGAGGTAGAAGCCGCCATGCTTCTTGCAGGCGTCGGTGACCTGCTGCGTCCGGTTGCCCTTGGCCAGCATCACCATGGAGCCGCCGAGCGACTGGAAGAGGTCGACGTAGGGGTCCATCCGTTCGGCCGTGGTGGGGCCGAAGGAGCCTGAGGGCATGCCGGCCGGCGTCTTCGCAGGGCCGGCGTAATAGACGGGGTGCTGCTTGAAGTAGTCGGGCAGCGGCTCGCCCCGGTCGACCTTCTCTTTGAGCTTGGCATGGGCGATGTCGCGCGCCACCAC
>JBIIFW010000318.1:0-3512 GCA_044236985.1 Bradymonadia bacterium
GAGGAAGAAGGTGAGGTCATTCGGGTCGTCGGGGAGGTCTTCGCCGATGACGAGGTCGTAGGCCCAGACGGAGGCGCCGGAGGCGGGGTCGGCAAGCCGGACAAGCCGCTGCCGGTCGGTCGTCGAAGCGGTGGTGAGGTCGACCCACGAGACCGCGTTCTGCCCCGAGACGAAGGCGTAGAAGCGCTTGTCGGCGCCGTCGCGCAGGGTGACGGGCGGCAAGAGCCGGAGCGCCGACGGGCGCGGGCCGTTGAGCGCGTGGGTGCGCAGCGCGGGAGCGGCCTCGTTGAGGTCGATCCAGGCGAGCTGGTTGGGCTGGAAGAAGAGCTGCTCGTCGCTGCCCTGATAGCCCGGCGAGAACCAGAGCATCAC
Organism: Bradymonadia bacterium; assembly: GCA_044236985.1. GTDB lineage: Bacteria > Myxococcota_A > Bradymonadia > REDH01 > REDH01 > CAIWGR01. The sequence continues at coordinate 373 of JBIIFW010000318.1, forward strand.
AAAGCGGCCATCAGCCGACACCGTGACCGAGTCGAACTTGTCGGGCAGCGGCAGCGAGAGCGTCGTGCCGCCATCGCCGTCGAGGATGCGGAGAGCGGGCTCGCTGGTCACCAGCGCGACCCGTCCATCGGGCAGCGGCGCCTGCGCCACGAAGGCACCGTCGAGCGGGCTCTGGCTTCGGGCCACCGCGCTGCCGTTGGGCGTGAGCGTGGCGATCTCGTTGAGCGGGCTGGCGACCAGCGCAAAGCCGCTGCCGAGCGCGAAGGTGGCATCGACGGAGAGCGTCGCATCCCACCTGCTGTCGCGCTCCTCCTCTTTGCAACCCGCCATGAGCGAAGCCGTAGCCACCGCACCCAGCATCCATCCGTAGAGAAACTTCATGACCACCTCACTCGATGAACGCGTTGAGGGAGAAGCCGGTGACCTCTCGCATCGCGCCCGTAGAAAGATTCAAAAAGGAGATACGACCCTGCGGATGCGACTGCGTCACAAACATCCAGTCGGAGCCGGGAAGCGCGCCCAGATCGGTCGGCTGCCGCGTGAAGTCGACCGACTGCACCGCGAAGCTGTCGAAGGCAATCCAGCGGGCCGAACGGACGCCCGCCGGCTCATCGGAGACCACGAAGAGAACCTGCGACTCGTCGCGGTTGAGCGCCACGGCACCAGGGTCAGCGGGCAGCAAGACGAGCTTCGCTGTGCCCTGCTCTAGGTCCACAACGGAGACCGCCGAGCTCTTTGCAACGAGCTCCTCTTCGGGCTCGCCGGCGACCGGACGACCGGCCGCGTGGCCGTGCACCACCAGCAGGTAACGGCCGTTGGAGCTGTTCAGAATGGAGCGGGTGTTCTTGCGCAGGTTGAAGCTGGCGACCGCATGCGTGTCGACAGAGATGGAGGCCAACAGGTTGTCGCCCACATCGCCGCCCGTTGCGAAGACCCGCGCGCCATCGGCGCTCGGCACGAGGAAGCCGGCAGTTCCGACTGGGAGTTCAACCCAGTCAACGCCGTCGCCTGAGCCCTCTCCGGAGCCGGAGCCGAGCCCAGCAGCCTCCAACGCCACGAAGCCCACGGCACCACGCGACGGCGACAGCAGCGCGAGCTCACGCGAGGGGCCGAGCAGCTCGATGTCGGTGAGCAGTTCGCCCGTCGCAACGGTCCGCACCGCGCCGGTCTCGAGGTTGACGATGCCCAGGCCATCGATGCCCGCACGCCGCACCACCGCGAAGTCTGCAGCCTCGGTCACAAAGACATCGCGGTCGGCACCGAGCTGGCCCGCCACGCCGTCGTCCGAGAGCGGAATCGGCGGCACGCTCCGGTTGCTCGTGATGTCGGCAATCTCCAGCACGCTCGCGCCATCATCGCTCACCACCACGGCACGGCTGCCATCGGCGGCAAAGGAGACCTGGCGCACATTGACGCCCACGCCGATGGTCACCGGTGCAGCGCCGTCGGCGGAGAGATCGAGCAGCGCCACTTCGCTGAGCGGCCCCATCGCCTCGCCGGCCCGCGCCGCCGCGTTGTCGTACCAGAGCACGGCGCGAAGGCCGTCGGGCGAGACCGTGATCTGGTTGCAGTTGTCGAGCACCGGGAGGCGGCGCACCCTGTCGGTTTCGCCTGCGCCGCCAAGGTCGACGACCGCAAACGACCCTTCGCCGCGGCCAAAGGCCACAATGCGGTTTGTGTCGCCCACCGCGAAGACCTCGGTCGGGCGGCCACCAATCTCCACAGAGGTGACCTTCGAGAGCGAACCCGAAGACTGAATCTTGGTCAGCGCGCCCTGGTCGCGATTTGCGACCACCACGAAGTCGCGGGTCACTGCGGGCTGACTCAACACCAGCACCGTCGGATCGCCGGTATCGTCGCGGCCACCGGAACCGTTGCCACCGCCCGTGCCCGTGTCCTCCTCGCTCGGAAAGTCGCGGAAGAGCGCGGCTTCGTCGCTTGCGCTGCAGGCTGCGAGGAGCAGCGCGGCAAGGGAGAGGCCGAGAAGCCTATTCAATGTAGGCATTGAGTTCATAGGCGGAGATCTCATGTCGTTCTCCCGTTGCGAGGTCTACAAAGGTGATGCGGCCGCCGGCACCGGTCTGCGAGACGTAGAGTTGACCCGTCTCCTCCATCAGCCCGATGGCCTCCGGGACGCCGTCGAAGGCAAAGCTCTGCGTTGTGAGCGAACCGTAGTCCACCCGGTCCACCCGCCGCACGCCGAGCGTCTTGTCGGCAATCATCAGGTAGGCAGCCGAGCCATCCGGAGCTTCGACCACCGCGGACGGCCGGACCGGCGCGAGGTTGAGGTGGCTGTAGCCCCGCTCAAAATCGATGACAGAGTAGCCCGCCGACCGCTCGACCGTGGCGAGCAGGTCGTTGCCGGCGAAGGTTGGGTCGCCGTCGTGCAGGACGATACCACGGCCGCCGGACTGCGACGGCAGAAGGCTCCAGACGGTCTTCCGCAGCGCGGTCGCCGTGAGCGCTGCACCCGTGGTCGGGTCCACAACGGAGACGACACGCCGGTTCGCTGAGGTCGAGTAAAGCGCCACCTTTCCGGGTGCGAGCGACGAGGCCAGTGGCCGCACGTCGCCCTCCACCTCCACCTCGGTCAGCGCCGGTTCGCCAGCGAGCGCCGCGTCGAGCGACACCAGCGCAAGCGAGCGGCGGGCCGGCAGCGTCAGCAGCAGCGTCGTCTCGTCGAGGAAGTCGAGATCCCCCGCTTCGGCCGCGAGCTCCACGAAGACCTCGTCGCCCGCGACGAGGTCTTCGACGCGCAACCCGAGCCGCTCCGGCTCACGGAAGACGGCGAGCCGCCCGCTCCGGCTCACATCCACCCGTGCGCCCTCACCGGTGCCGGCGAAGCGCACCAGCGGCAGCACCGTCTGCGTCGCAGCGTCCGCCACGGTGAGGGTCGAGAGGCCGTCGCGCGACAGCACCGAGACCCGATCGCCCGACGCTGAGAAGGCCACACGTGAGGGCAAGAAGCCAACCGTCAGCGTCTTCACCGTCCGCGCGTCGAGGTCGATCCAGGCGATCTCGGAAATGCTGCCAACCTCGTCGCCCGGCTGCGAGGCCGCGTTGTCGAACCAGGCAATCGCCACCTGCCCGTCGGGCGACAGTTCAAGCGCGTTGCAGCCCTTGAGCACATCGAGCCGCGC
>JBIIFW010000398.1:0-2845 GCA_044236985.1 Bradymonadia bacterium
TGCCGGAATCAATGCGTTGTTGGTGTCTTTGCTCGCCGCAAACCGGATCTGCGCGATCGCCATCGCGAAGTCTCGCACAGCCAGTGCCTGCTGTGCAATGCGAAGGTGGCGCCGCGCGATCGGATGTGTCGACAGCTCCTCGAGCGGCAGTGCCGTCGCCGAGGGCCTCATGATCGCAGCATTGTCCTCGGATGAAGAGCGGAGCAGCTGCAGATCGTAGGCCTCGCGCGTCCCTGGCGACCGCAGCGTCCTGTAGGCCTCGCAGATGCGCGCGTAGACCTCGTTTGCCAGATCCGACGAGACACCGCTCGCGGCCAGCCGCTCCGGATGCAGCCGCATGCTCAGCCGGTCAAAGGCGGCGACCACTAGGTCGACCGGCACGTCGTCTGCCAGACCGAGCACCTCGTAGTGCGTCTGCTCCACCATCCGCTCGGCCCGCTCGGCGAGCTCCTCATGCATCGAACGCTCCGGCCCGCCGAACTCCGCCCAGCGAAGACCCAGCGTCCGCATCACCACATCGCGCAAAACGCCATGTCCACAGGGGATGCGCACCACAGCATCGAAGCGCGGCGAGGGCTCTCCCGTTAGCTCATCCACCAACAACACAAAGGCCGTCTCTTCGGGCAACCCAGAGGCAAAGGCGGCAGCCAACTCAGCTGCTGGAGGCCCCTCAAGCCGACCATCGAGCACCACCGCCGCAATCACCTGCTCGGCCGCAACCTCTCGGATATCCCGCGGATTCGACGTCACAACCACCCGAAGGTGCGAGGCGCGGAGCTCCTGTCCGATCGCGTTCTGCAGCTCAGGACGCACGCATGCGAAGAGCAGCAGCGGGTTCGGCGGGTCGCTCTCCTGCATCGCGTTAGCGGTCGGCCGAGGCGGGCAGGTCGCGGCTGCGCGCAGCGTCGCGCGACTCATCACTCATGACGCCGGCCACGCGGAGGATGGTCTGCGTATGGCGCCCCGTCTGCTTGTCGCGTGCTCGGACATGGAGCATGCCGTCCGCCTTCACCTCGAAGGTGACCTCGACGGCAACCTGACCGCGACGCGCGCGACGGAGCCCCGTGAGCGTGAGCACGCCGAGCAGCCGGCACTCCGAGGCCGACCGTGACTCGCCCTCGAGCACGTTCACGCGGACCGTCTCCTGCTCATCGCGAGAGGTCACGAAGGTCCGTGTGGAACGGGTCGGGATGGCGCTGTTCCGCAGAATGAGGCTGTCGGCGATTCCGCCTACGGTCTCAATGCCCAGCGCGTGTGGCGTCACATCGAGGAGCAGCGGGGTGAGGCCGGGGATGCCGCCGGGGATGTTCACCGAAGGGTAGGCGACATGGTCGAGACCGCGCCCGTAGATTGCGGCACCGACCGCGATGACCTCGTCCGGGTTGATTGCGTCGAAGGGCTCCTTGAAGAAGTAGGCCTTCGCCATCTCGCGAACGAGCGGGCTCTTGGTTGACACGGTCGATCTCCGAAGAGGAAATCCGAGCCAGCTTGAGCGCCTCGTCGCAGACGCCGAAGGTCTGCTGCACGAGGTCGGCGCACCGCTGACGGATCATCTGGGCGTCCAGCCTGAAATCGAACTCGCTGGCCGCCGCAGCGCCCGGAACAAGTTCGGCGATCCGCGCAACCGCGCTGCCCTGTTCGCTCACATCGATCTTCGCCTGCTCCGCCAGCGCCTTCAGCCGTTGCATCGCCGCCCGATCCGTCCGGATATCGAAGTTGAACCGCTCCTGGAACGAGGAGACAATCAGGTCGACAATCCGGAAGTCGAAGTCGTCGCCGCCCAAGAAGCTGTCGCCTGCGGTGCTGCGAACCTCGAAGACATGGTCGCGCAGCTCAAGCACCGTGATGTCGAAGGTGCCGCCGCCGAAGTCGTAGACCGCAATCCGCTCCCGCTTGTTGTTGGCGGAGCCGTAGGCCAGTGCGGCCGCGGTCGGCTCGTTGAGCACCCGCTCCACATCAAGCCCGGCGAGCTGTCCGGCGAGCACCGTGCCCTGGCGCTGTGCCTCGTTGAAGTTCGCGGGAACCGTGATGATGGCACGCTTGACCACTTCGCCCAGATGCTGCTCCGCAATCGTCTTCATGTGCCGCAGCACCAGCGCCTGAATCTCCTCTACCGCCAGCTCCTTGTCGCGGACCACGATCTTGGCGGTATCGTCGCTGCCGTGCACAATCTTGTAGCCGTACCGCGACGCGGCGACCTTTACCTCCGGCGAGTAAAAGGGGCGCCCGATGAGCCGCTTCGCCGAGTAGATCGTGTTCATGGGATCGATCGGGAGCCGGTTCTTCGCAGATCGGCCTACAAGCGTGCGGCCATCCGGGAGGAAGGAGACCACCGATGGCTGCGTCTTCCAGCCTTCGCGGTCGGGGATGACCACGGGCTCCCCGTTTACCACCGCTGCGACGCAGGAATTGCTCGTGCCTAGGTCGATGCCGACGATGCGTCCCTTCATAAGCGTTCCATTTCAGTCCGCGCGCGGCGGTGTCTGTGGTGAGCCTACGACGAAATCTGCATTGCGGCAACAAGATGGACCCGAAGTTGGCAAGCTCCCCGTCTCGTCCGGCCGCCGCTCCAACCCCTCCCCGCACCGCGGGGGCTCCCGTCTGCAAAAAGGCAGACCCTGCTCTGTTTTTTCGCCCAGACCGTGACACTTTCGCCTGCGGGGCATCTGGTCCCCGTCCCTTCCTCGTAACCCGGAGTCTCATGGCCAAGCGTCCCAAGCATTGCCCCGAAACCGAACCCCAGACCTTCCGCCTCCCCCGCTATGCCGCGGCCCCCGCCCACTGCGCCGCCTCCGCCAGCGCCCCCGCCCCTGAGCCACTCGAACCGGGTGCTGCGCCACCAACC
>JBIIFW010000319.1:0-3488 GCA_044236985.1 Bradymonadia bacterium
GTAGTAGCGCGGCACCAGCTGCTGCTCGAGCGTCTGGTAGAGCGCTTCGCCGTCGCGGGCGTCTTGCTCTGCGGTGTCTTCCGGCACATGCAGGTCGCCGATGGCGAAGCCGTTCTCGCCGTTGAAACCCTCGCCCCACCAGCCGTCGAGGATGGAGCAGTTGATGCCCGCGTGGAAGGGCACCTTCTGGCCCGAGGTGCCCGAGGCCTCGCGCGGACGGCGCGGGGTGTTGAGCCAGACGTCGACGCCGGCGGTCATCGCGCGGGCCACGTAGAGGTCGTAGTTCTCGACGAAGGCGATGCGGCCGCGGAGCTTGGGATGGGCTGCGGCGGCGAGCACCTGCTGGATGACCTTCTTTCCGGGCTCGTCCTGCGGATGGGCCTTGCCGGCAAAGACGAACTGCACCGGCCTGTCGGGGTTGCCGAGGATTTCGGCGGCCCGGTCGATGTCTGCGAAGATGAGCGCGGCCCGCTTGTAGGTGGCGAAGCGGCGGGCAAAGCCGATGGTGAGCGTGCGGTCGCTCCAGCCTGCCGTGGCGTCGCGCAGGGCGATGAGCGAAGGCGAGGCGTCGCGGGCCAGCATGAAGCGGAAGAGGTCGCGTTTCATCAGCCGCTTGAGCCGGACCAGTTCGGCATCGCCGATGCCGGCGACCATGGCGGCCCAGCCAGCATCGTCGAGGAGCAGGTCGCGCCAGTTACGGCCGCCAAGCTTCTCGAAACTCTCGCGCATCGCGGGATGGAGGAAGGTCTCCACATGGACGCCGTTGGTCACATGGCCGAGGTCATCTTCGGTGACGGGGCGGTCCCAGAGCATGCCCCACATCTCGCGGCTGACCTCGGCGTGGAGCTTGGAGACAGCGTTGATGTGGCGGGCGGTCTTCATCGCCAGCACTGTCATGCAGAAGTACTCGCCGTCGTCGTGCGGGTTCTCGCGGCCCAGCGCGGCCAGCTCGTGCCAGTTGACCTTGAGCGCCTCCTGCATGGGCCAGAGGAAGAGGCGGGCGAGGTCGGGCGGGAAGCGGTCGTGGCCGGCCGGAACAGGCGTGTGGGTCGTGACGAGGGTGCGCTCCCGGACCCAGCCAAGGGCGTCGGCGAAGGAGGCGCCGCCGGCGATTCGCTCTGCCATCAGCTCGAGCGAGGCGAAGGCGCAGTGGCCCTCGTTGAGGTGGAAGACGGAAGGGTTGACGCCGAGGGCGCGGAGCATTCGCACGCCGCCGATGCCGAGCACGACCTCCTGCCGGGCGCGCATGGCGTTGTCGCCCGAGTAGAGTCGGCCACCGATCTTGCGGTCTTCGGGGCTGTTCTCAGTCACATCGGTGTCGAGCAGGAAGAGGGTGACGCGGCCGACGGCCAGCGACCAGACCTTCGCGCGGATGACGCGGTCGGCGATGGGGATGGTGACGATGAGCGGAACATCGCCGCGGAGCACCAGCTTGGCGGGCGACTCGGCCCAGTCGGCGGCGGGGTAGGCCTCCTGCTGCAGGCCGGAGTCTGAGACTGACTGCTTGAAGTAGCCCTCGGGATACTTGAGGCCGATGGCGACGAAGGAGATGCCCAGGTCGCTGGCGGTCTTCACATGGTCGCCGGCGAGGATGCCGAGGCCGCCGGAGTAGAGGTGGAGCGACTCGTGGAGGCCGAACTCGGCGCAGAAATAGGCGACGGTTTTGCCGCGCAGGGCGGGGGCATTGCGTGCAACCCAGGTGTCTGCGGTGCCGAGGTAGTCGTGGAAGCGGAGCCAGACGGCATCGAGTTCGGCGAGGGCCTCGACCGACGAGAAGGTGGCGTCGATGACTGCGTCGGGGGTGCGGGCCAGCATGGCTGCGGGGCTGTGCTGCGTGGCCTCCCAAAGCTCGGCTGAGAGGCGCGAGAAGAGAGACTGTGCGTCGGGGTTCCAGACCCACCAGAGGTTGTTGGCGAGGGTCTGCAGGCGGAGGCGTAGATTCATGGCGTGTCTGACGGAATGGGTTCAGAGGGGGAGCAGGCCGCCTAACGCAGCGGCCTGCGATTGGCCACCCCAAGTTTCGATGCGGTGCATCACAATCGGTGGCCGCCTTAGACGTTCTGAGAGCCGTTGCGAGGGTGGGGCGAGGCGAGTAGGTGGGCCGCCATCCGGAGCAGGGAGCGAGCGATGGTAGCGGGAACCGAGTGGATCACGGGCAGGGCACCAACCTACAGCGGCAAAGTTCGTGACCTCTACGACTTCGGGCCACTGCTGCTGATGGTGGCCAGCGACCGGCTCTCGGCCTTCGATGTCATCCTGCCGACGCCTGTGCCGGAGAAGGGGGCGATTCTCACCCAGCTCTCCTCCTTCTGGTTCGAGAAGACCCGCGGCGTCATCGCCAACCATCTGAGCGAGGTGCCTCTCTCGGAGCTGGTGCCGGAGGCCTCCGACCGGGCGCGGCTGTCGAAGCGGGCGGTCGTGGTCCAGAAGACGGTTCCGCTCAAGATCGAGGCGGTCGTTCGCGGCTACATCGCCGGCTCGGGCCTCGCGGAGTACAACCGGACGGGGAGCGTGTCTGGCATCGCGCTCCCGTCGGGCCTCGTGGAGGGCGATCGGCTCGCAGCGCCGATTTTCACGCCGAGTTCGAAGGCGCCGGTCGGCGAGCATGATGAGCCGATCAACTTTGACGAGGCGGTGGCGCTGCTCGGCGGCGGGCTGGCGGAGCGGGTGCGGGAGACCAGCCTTGCGCTCTACCGCGCCGGTGCGGCCTGGGCGGAGAGCCGAGGCATCATTCTGGCCGACACGAAGTTCGAGTTCGGGCTCCTCGACGGCGAGCTGGTGGTCATCGACGAGATGCTGACGCCCGACTCGTCGCGCTTCTGGCCTGCAGATACCTACGCGCCGGGCGGCCCGCAGCCGAGCTTCGATAAGCAGTATGTGCGGGACTATCTGCTGGCGCTCAAGTGGGACAAGACTCCGCCGGGACCGGTGCTGCCCGACGAGGTGGTGGCGGCAACGCGGGCTCGCTACGTCGAGGCCTACGAGCGGCTCACGGGCCTTGCGTGGAGCAGCCCGTGAGGCGGTTTGTGGAGGCGCTCAACTTCGCTGCGCTGCGCCACCGTGCTCATCGCCGGAAGGGTGTCGCCGGCACGCCCTACATCAACCACCTCATCGAGGTTGCCCACATTCTGAGCTCGCACGGGCTGGAAGACGAGGTCATCTTGGCTGCGGCGGTGCTGCACGATTCCATCGAGGATGTCGGCGTGACGCCCGATGAGCTTCGTGCTCGATTCGGCGACGAGGTCACCGCGGTGGTGCTGGAGATGACCGACGACAGCACGCTCTCGCCGGCGGAGCGCAAGCAGGTGCAGGTGGAGCGGGCAGGGCAGATGAGTGAGCGGGGGCAGAACCTCAAGGTGGCCGACAAGATCAGCAACCTGCGGGGCATCTTGACCTCGCCGCCCACCAACTGGACGCGTGAGCGGAAGCTGGCCTACTACGGCTGGGCGAAGGCGGTGGTGGAGCGCTGTGACAGGGCCGATGAGCGG
>JBIIFW010000360.1:0-3117 GCA_044236985.1 Bradymonadia bacterium
ATGGTGTGCCGGGCGCACGAACCGACCTCCGCAAACTCCTCATCTCCATGCCCACCGTCGTCTCGGCACGATCGGCCGCCGACGAGGTCGGGCTGACGGCCCGCGAGTCGCTGGCCGCACAGTTCGACCTTGAGCCCGACTTCAGGCCCGAGCCCTTCGACCCGACCGCCGGCACCGAGGCGCCACCACTCGACAGCGTCCTGGCCTTTGCTCGCTCCCACCGCCCAGATGCCCGCCTGCTCCTGCTTGCTGTGCAGGGCCGGGAACTCGAGGCCAAGCTCGGTTGGCGTCAGCTTGCACCAGATTTTTTCGCCACCGCCAGCGTCGGAGGCGCCTATGCACCCTCCATCACCGACGTCTCCGGTCCCTTCGTCGTCGACCCCTACAACCGGTTCGGCATCGGCATGTTCGTCGGGGTAAAGTGGGACCCCGACCTCTTCCGCAAGCTGGCACAGACAACCCGCCTCGATGCCCAAGCGGAGTCCACGCGGCGGAGCAGGCTGGCTGCACTGGCCGGCATCGAGGTCGAGGTGCGAGCCGCCTACCACGAGGTTGCGGGAAAGCGGGCCGTGGTGGCCGCCTATCAGGAGGCCTTCCGCGCTGCCGACGCCTGGCTCAAGCAGGTCTGGTTCCAGTATTCGCAGGGCCTCGCAGAGTTCACCGAGGTCGAAGAGCCGCTCAAGCAGTTCTATCAGGTGGCCGGCGCCCGCCTGAAGGCCATCCTCGAACTGCAGGTCGCCCAGGCCAACCTCGCCATCAAGTGTGGCTCCGACCAATTCGCGGCTTGGCCCGCCGGTGCAAGTGTGGTTGAATAGCGAAGGGAATGTGCCGTCAGCAGCCCAGCTCCTTCGCGGGCCAACCTGTCACCGAGAGTAGGACCATGAGAATCGCCGCCCTGTTCGCCGCCTTCAGCCTCTCCTCTCTCTGCCTGCTCCCCGCGACGGGCGGAGCTGCTACTGCTGCTGCCGCTCCTGCCGCCGCGCCTGCCGCTGCTCCCGCCGCCGCGGCCATCACGCCCACGGCCTATGTGCAGTCGCAGGCCGCCACCGTCATCGGCATCATCAACAGCCCGGCGCGTCAGGGCTCGCCTGCAGCCCGCGAGCGGGAGGCAAAGCTCAAGGGCGCCGTGCGCGGCTTCATGTCCTTCCAGCTCCTCGCCGACCGCACGCTCGGCGACCACCTCAAGGCACGGACGCCTGCCGAACGGGCCGAGTTTCTCGGCCTGCTCACGCAGCTCATCGAGACCAGCTACGCCAAGAGCCTCGGTCGCGTCGAGGTCAAGCCCACCGACTACACCGTCGCCTACACGGGCGAGCGGCTGCGGGGCGAGCGAGCCACGGTTACCGGGTCGGTCAAGGTCCGCTCCGATGCCCATGACGTTGAACTCAAACTGCAGCGGAGCGGACAGGGTTGGCTGGTCCTCGACATCGTCACCGACGAGGTCTCACTTGCCGAGTCCTACTCCGAATCGTTCGATCGCATCATCAAGCGCGACGGCTGGCCGGCGCTCATCACGCGGATGAAGGACAAGCTCGCCAAGCTCCGCAACTAGGGCGTGGCGGCTCCGGCCGATTGACGCGCAGTAGCAAGCCGAGTCGCCCGCGCACTCCCAAGCGGCCCGACATCCGACGCAGTGATGTAGTAGGCGATGGCGTCGCTCCAACGACTGCTCTCGAAGGCCTCGTCGCCGCAGAGCGAGGCCTGTTCCATGAGCGGCTTGTCGGCCAGCGTGGACGACGTTGCCCCTGTCGACCTGGCGATCGTCAGCGCAACGGTCCGCGCCAGATGATAGGCCTCCGCGGCCTTCGCACAGTCTGCCGCCGCCGCATAGCGATCGCCGAGGGCGAGCCGGACGCCGAAGAGGCTCGGGTAGACCGTCCCGTTCAGGAGGGTCTCCGACCGAGCGCGGGTGCTCGGCTCCGTGGCCGTCTCTTTGAGGCAGTCCTCCGCGCGGGTCATCTCGGCGAGCGCCGCCTCTTGGTTCTTTGACGCCACATAGCGGTCAACGCCCGTCTTGAAGATGGTTTCGCAGCTTGCGACTGCCTGTTCTGATGCGGCACGGGAGCGAACGATGGCGCGCTCAGCTGCCAGCGCCGTGTCGTTCGGCGCGCGGCGTATCGCCTCATCATAGGCCGCGAGGCTCGCTGACCAGTCGCCCGCCGAGGCAAGCGCCTGCGCCCGTGCGGCAGGCTGCGCATCGAAGCGCGAGGAGAGGCTACTCACCTGGTCACGGGCACCCCGAACCTGAACGGCCGCCTCTGAGGTCGGGTCGTCCAGCCGAAAGAGGGCAAACGAAATCGTTGCGGCCAGGCCGAGCATGGCGAGCACCAGAAGCATCGCAACCAGCCCCTTTTGTTCGCGGCGCTGGAGGTCGACTTCCGTACCGCCCGCTGCGCTCCGCTGGAGCAGCTCCGCCCGGACCGCTGGCCGATCGGAGGCGGTGTAGATGACGGGCGTGTTGCCAAGGACGACGACTTCGCCTTCGCGAAGCACATGCTGTCGCACGGCCACGCCATCGACGAGCACGCTGCCCGGGATGCCCGTGTCGGAGATCGTCCAGCGCATGTCTTGGCGGGTGAGGCGCGCATGAAACCTGGTCACGCCCACGCGGTCGAGGATGAGATCGTTCGACGGGTCGCGGCCCAGCGTCAGCGTGTCGCTGTCGAGGATCAAGGCCTCGTTGGTTCCCAGGCGATCGGTGATGAGGAGATAGCCCACCAGCTCCGTGCGAAACCCGCCCGAGCGGCTTGCGCCCCGCTTGGTGGAGACGGTCGAGCGGATGGAGTCGAAGGCAGCATCGGAGTCGAGCAGGCCATAGTCGTCCTGCGCAGCCTGGAGGTCCGCGGCGGGCGGGACAAAGATGGAGAAGCTGCCCGAGTCTCGAATCTCACGAAGCTGCATCACGCGGAGCCGATACCCACCGATCTCAATGAGTGAGCGGTCGTCGAGCCCCTTGTCTCCCTCAATCCGGTTGCCGTCCACGAAGGTGCCGTTGGCTGAGCCCAGGTCGGAGATGAAGGCGCCTTCAAGATCCACCGCAACGCGCGCGTGTTGACGCGAGACGGGCGTCCCCTTCAGGAGGACCTCGCAGGGCGCAAGGCGGCCGATGGTCAAACC
>JBIIFW010000320.1:0-3487 GCA_044236985.1 Bradymonadia bacterium
CTACAGGGCGGTGGAGAGTGCCTCGGGGACGTCTCCACCTAGGGCTTCACCCGATCCACCTAGGGCTTCACCCGATCCACCTAGGGCTTCACCCTAGGTTATCACATGGCGCCCTTTCAGGGCTTCACCCGATCCACCTAGGGCTTCACCCTAGGTTATCACATGGCGCCCTTTCAGGGCTTCACCCGATCCACCTAGGGCTTCACCCGATCCACCTAGGGCTTCACCCTAGGTTATCACATGGCGCCCTTTCAGGGCTTCCATCGTGAACCGCCCTGCTGTGCCAACCGGGCTGAAAGCCCGTCATTTGATACCCCGGGCTGAAGGCCCGGGCTCGCCATGCCGGCAGATACTCCTCGAGCAGGGCGCGCACCATCGCGAGGTGGCGCAGACGGAGGTCGAGTCGCTCGAGCGGCAACGCAGCCATCAGACTTCCGCGCCGCCGTGACGGCTTCGGAGGAGGGTCTGGATGCAGCGCTGAAGATGCTTGGTGGTGAGCTTCCTGCTTCCCTGTGCGTTCGCCCAACGCCTCGACGGCCAGCTCGCCGCCCACTTGGGCACTTCCCGGGATTTGCGGAACCCCCGCCCTTCGCGCAGACCTACTCCGCCTTGCCCCAGTCCCGTTCGGAGGTCATCGCCATGAAGGCCTTCTCCAGCGAGGTGCCGCGGCGCAGGCCCAAGATGGGCACCTGGTGCTCGAGCAGCACACGGAGGACGATGGCGATGGCCTCGGCCGGGTCGCGGCGCGCGTCGTAGGCGATGCGGAGGTCGGTGACCGAGGTGAGCTCCGCCTTGGCGTCGCCGCCCAGCGCGGTCATGAGCTCGGCGAGCGGCACGGGCGCGCCGCGGCCAAGCTCGAGCGACAGCTCCTGGCCCTGCCGCGTGAGCTCGCCGATGGTGCCGGCCTGCACCAGCTTGCCATGGTCGAGGATGGCGCCGTGGGTGCAGATCTCCTGCACATCGGCCAGCTGGTGGCTCGAGACCAAGACCGTAGCGCGGGGCGCCTGACGGGCGATGATCTCCTTGATGTGGAAGGCGCTGCGCGGGTCGAGTCCGGTGGTGGGCTCGTCGAGGAGCAGCACCTCCGGATTGCCGATGAGCGCGGCCGCGATGCCCACCCGCTTGGTCATGCCGTGCGAGAGCTCCGAACCCCGCTTGGTGGCCGAATCTGCAAGCCCCACTTCTGCCAGCACCCGGGCCGCCTCGGCGGTCGCGGCACGATCATCCATGCCCATGAGGCGAGCGTAGTGGGCGAGCTGCGCGGCGATGGTCACCTGGGCGGGGAACCAGGCGTCCTGAGGAAGGACGGCGACGCGGCCGCGGAGGGTGTAGAGGTTGCCTACCTCCACGCCTAGGATGCGGGCCGAGCCGCTGCTGGGGCGGAGGATGGAGGCGAGGATGCTGAAGGTGGTGGTCTTGCCCGCGCCGTTGGGGCCGAGCAGGCCGTAGACGGCGCCGCGCGGGACCTCGAGCGAGAGGGCGTTCACGGCGCACTTATCGCCGTAGAACTTGGTGAGCGCGTTGATGCTGATGACGGCGTCGGAGTGGCTCATAGGTCACGCTTGCGGAGGCGGAGGTCGGCGAGCGCGTAGAGCCCTGCAGCGAAGGCGAGGTAGGCCCCCACAGAGGTGGCGGCGGCGGTCCAGCCCGACTGCCAGAGGCCCGATTCGTAGGAGCGCGGGGCGAGCCAGACGAGGAAGGTGAAGGGCTGCAGCGCGGGGCGGCTCGCGGCGAGGTGCTCGATGGTGGCGAAGCTGGCCAGCAGCGCCGCGAGCAGCATGGAGCCCCAGAGCGCCGCGGTGGGGCGGCTGAAGTGGACCGAGGCCAGCGTGGTGATGGCCAGATAGGTGAGCATGAAGGGGATGAGGAGCAGCACATACTTGAGCGCGAGCCAGTAGGTGGCCGGCGGAAAGGGCATGTCGAGCATGGCCTGCGCGGAGGTGAGCAGCACGCCGCTCCCAACGACGACGAGGAGCCCGAGCACGCCTGCCCATGCGAGGGTCTTGCCGGCAAGAGTCTCGGAACGGGAGACCCGGAGCAGGTTGAAGTTGAGCGAGCGGGCCTGCAGTTCGCTGGTCATGTAGTCGTAGCAGGAGAGCGCGATGAGCAAGGGGAGGAAGGCCTGCAGCCCCCAGACCAGCGCGGGAATCATGAAGGAGGTCTGGAAGTCGGGGTGGAGCTGGGTGGTTTCGATGCCGCCAAGCCGGGCGACCATCTCATCGTAACCCTCCGAGGCGACCATGGAGACCATCGCCGAGGCGGTAAGCGGGTTGGCGCCGCTGGCGACCATAGACTCGATGAGCTGGGCACGGAGCTGGTTGAGCGTCCATGCATAGCCCGCGCCGCCCATGAGGGCGCTGCCGAGGTAGAGAACCGTGATGGCCCAGAGCCGCTTGCTCCGGGAGGCGGAGACCAGCTCATGGCGAGCGACCTCCAGGATGGGTTTGAGCATGAGAATCCTCAGGGTTCGCAGTGAACCGGTTTACCGACGAGGAGGGTGCCCCCGCCGCGCACCAGGGCGTTCTGGCCGAAGATGACCTTGTTGGCGAACTTTCGGGTGCGGGCAAGGGTGGCGAGCGGTTCGGTGCCGGAGCGGCCGGTGACGGGGTCGTTGTTGACCATCACACAGCGGGCGCAGGGCTTCACGAGGTCGATGACCACTTCGCCGATGGTGAGGCGGCGCCAGTGGTCTTCGGCGAAGGGCTCAGCGCCGGCGATGACCAGATTGGGGCGGTAGCGGAGCGGGTCTGCGGGGATGCCGGCCTGGGCGGCGACCGCTTCGACAGAGGCGAGGTTGACGACGAGGAGCGGGAAGCCGTCGGCGAAGGAGACCTGGTCGCCGTCGGCATAGCGGGGGTCGACGGGGCGGAGGAGGTGAGGCGGCTGGTAGACCAGTCGCACGGGCTGACCGAGCCGGTCGGAGAGCCAGCGGGCGGCCGTGTCGCCGGCATCGAGCGCGGGCACCGGACCCTCCCAGACGGTCACGTCGCGGAGGCCGTCGACGGGATGGCCGACGGTGATGCGGTCAAGATCGTCGCAGAGGGAGATGCCCCCACGGACGGGTTGGGCGACGAGCCGGACCATGGGCGGCAGGGTGCGCTGCGTGAGCTGTTCTCCCGCTGCGTCGACGACCATCCAGGCGCGGTCGTGCTCTAGGCCGCGCGGGCCGACGAGGGCGCTGCCGAGCGGCTGCGCGGCAAGAGACTTCACGGGGTAGCGGTAGAGCGCGTGGAGCGTGAGCAAGAGGGCTCCGAGACCGCGGATCAGTCTGCGGAGGGTTCGGAGCCGAGCGACTGCGGCGGCCGGATGCGGAGCCGCTTCACGCGGCGGCCTGAGGCGTCGAGGACCTCGAGGAGGTAGCCTTGGGCGGCCTTGTAGGTTGAGCCCACCTGGGGGATGGAGCCGGCGAGCGAGATGGCGAGGCCGGCAACGGTGGAGAACTCGTCGTCTTCGGGGAGCTCCCAGTCGTGAGCCCGGTTGATGTCGC
>JBIIFW010000321.1:0-3485 GCA_044236985.1 Bradymonadia bacterium
CATCGAGGCTCGTCCGAGGCATGGAAGAGCCCATCGCACCGCTGGTTGCCGGCGGCACCGTGACCTCGCTCAAGGGCATCGGAAAGGGCATCGCTGCAGACCTTGAACAGATGCTTGCCACCGGCAGTTGCGAGTCGCTCGATGCGCTCCGCGCCGCGATTCCCCCGGGCTACGCCGACCTCACCCGGGTCCGCGGGCTCGGCCCCAAGCGCATCCAGACGCTGCGCGCCGAGCTAGGCATCGAGAACTTGGACGCGCTCGAGGAGGCTGCGGCGTCGGGCCGGCTGGCCACTGTCGCCGGCATGACGGAGAAGACCGTGGCCAAGATGTCTGACGAGATCCGGCGCATCCGTGCGGCGGGCTCGGGCGTCGTGGTGGGCTCGGCCTTCCGCGCCGGACTTGCGCTACGCGACTGGGTTGCAAGCCAGCTTGGAGAGGGCGCTACGGCGACGCTCGCAGGCAGTGTCGCGCGCGGCGACGAACTCCATCACGAAGTGGTCGTCGTGGTGTCGACGGCGGCGCCCGAGGGCTGCCTCGAGCAGCTCCGTGAAGCAGCGGGCGGCGCAACGGTGGAGAGCGGTGCGCTGCTGCTCGAGGTACGCGCCGGGCTGCGGCGCCGCGTCGTAGCAGCCAAGCCTGACGAGGCGCCCGCGCAGTGGCTCGCGGAGACGGCGACGCCGGCTGTGGTGACCGTGCTGCAGGCGCGGGCCACGGCGCGCGGGCTCGGCGACCTGCGCACGCTCCGCGCCGCCAACACTACGGCACTGTTCGCCCTGCTCGAACTCCCCGAGCTTCCGCCCGAACTGCTCTGCGACCCCCGCGGACTCGACGTATCAGCCGACGACCTCGATGCGCTCGTGAGCCTCGACAAGATGCGCCGCGACCTCCACCTGCACACCACCTGGAGCGACGGCGGCAACACCATCCTCGAGATGGCCGCGGCCGCAGGCATACGGGGCTACGACGCGATCGCAGTCACCGACCACTCGCCCTCGCTCACCGTCGCGCGCGGCCTCTCCGCCGAGCGGCTCACCGCGCAGATTTCGGAGCTTCGGGCCACCGACGCGACTGTGCGACTCTTTGCAGGGCTCGAGGTCGACATCCTCGCCGACGGACAGCTCGACA
The DNA here is from genome assembly GCA_044236985.1 of Bradymonadia bacterium. Classification (GTDB taxonomy): domain Bacteria; phylum Myxococcota_A; class Bradymonadia; order REDH01; family REDH01; genus CAIWGR01. The sequence goes on from JBIIFW010000321.1 coordinate 1,126, forward strand.
TGGAGCCTGCGCTCCTCGACCAACTCGACTGGGTCGTCGGCTCCGTCCACGGCCAGATGAGCCAGCAGCCGGCCGTCATGACCGACCGCCTCCTGCGCGCCATCAGCTCTGGCCGCATCGACGCGCTAGGCCACCCCACGGGGCGCATCCTCGGCGGCAGACCGGGCTTCGACTTCGACATCGATGCCATCTTCGACGCCTGCGAAACCCACGGCGTCGCGCTGGAGTTGAACGCCGCACCGGAGCGACTCGACCTCAACGACAACATGCTCCGCATCGCGCTCGCACGCCCCGGCATCCGCTTCGTCATCAACACCGACGCCCACTCTGTCGCAGAGCTGTCGCAGATGCACCACGGCGTCCGCATGGCGCGGCGCGCAGGAGTCCCCGCGAGCCGCGTCCTCAACTGCCTCGATGCGGAGGCCTTCGCGCGCCACCTCGCGACACGGCGCCCGCAATGACCATCCTTCTCTGGTTCGTCGCCGGCCTGGCGCTCGGACTCCTGCTGCGCAGCAGCGAGGCGCTCCTCGCGCGAGTCGCCCAGTTCGTCATGTTCACGGTCTACGCCGTGGTCGCAGCGCAGGGCATCTACCTGGGCTCCACGCCGTCGCTTCAGGGGACCTTCGGCATCACAGTGCTCCACGGAATGCTCTTCGCGCTGCTCGTCTCGGCTGCCACCGTCGGCGTCGCGCAGCTCTTCTTCCGATCGCGCGCAGACGACCATCGCGGGGCTGTCTCCATCGACAAGGCGCTCCTGCTGCACGGGCTCCGCTCCGCAGCCGGCGTCCTTGGACTGCTCGTCGTGACCGCCCTCGCCGGCAGCCTCTTCGCCTCCAAGCTCGCACCCTTCCGCCCCTACCTCGGCTGGCCGCTGGTTGCGCTGCTGATCAGCATCGGCATCGAGACAGGCATCCGCCGCCGAGAGTTGGCGGAGCAGCTGCGCTCGCTCCGGACGGTCGCGGGCATCGCCGCCACCGCGCTCGTCGGCGCCCTCATCGCAGGGCTGCTGCTTGCACTCCTTCTGCCCTACCCGCTCCCCGCGATGGTGGCGGGGGCGCTCGGAAGCGGCTTCTACTCGGTCTCCGGCCCGCTCATCACCGAGCTGGCCGGCCCTGACGCGGGTGCCGTCGTGCTCCTCGGCAACCTCCTCCGCGAGAGCATCGCGATGTGCATCATCGGCCTGCTCCCCTCCCTCCGAATCGGCCCCGAGGCAGCCATCGCACTCGGCGGCGCAACCTCGATGGACTCGACGCTGCCCTTCCTCAGCCGCACCTACGGGAGCCAGGCCACGCTCCGCGCCATCGGCGTCGGCTTCGTCCTGAGCCTAGCGGTGCCCGTGATGGTCCCCGCCGCCTACTGGCTGCTCCAAAAGCTCTCGTCAGGCTAAGAGGCGGACGCTACAGACCGCCCTCGCCCGTTGTTCCTTTCTGTCTAGGTTTCGCACATGCTGCGCTTCGAATCTGTCTCCAAGTCGCACGGTCAGCAGATCATCTTCCTGGAGGCCTCCATGAGTGTCTTCGCGGGAGAAAAAGTGGGGCTCGTCGGGCCAAACGGCGCCGGCAAGTCGACCGTCTTCCGCATGTTCGTCGGCACCGAAGTCGCAGACACCGGCTCTGTCTCGGTCGATCGCGGCGTCACGCTCGGCTACTTCGATCAGGACGTGGGCGAGATGGCTGGCCGCTCCGTGCTCGAAGAGACGGTTGCCGGCGCAGGCGAGGTCTCGCGCATGGCTGCAGAGCTCGTCGAGCTCGAGGCGGGGCTCGCAGACCCCGACCGCTTCGACGAGATGGAGCGGCTCGTTGACCGCTACGGCGAGGTCCAGGCCCGCTTCGAAGAGCTCGACGGCTACTCGCTCGACTCCCGCGCACGCGACATCCTCGCGGGCCTCGGCTTCGCCCCCGAGATGGTCGAAGGCGACGTTGGCAAGCTCTCCGGCGGCTGGAAGATGCGCGTCGCGCTCGCCCGCATCCTGCTCATGCGCCCCAGCGCACTCCTGCTCGACGAGCCGACGAATCACCTCGACATCGAGTCCATCCTCTGGCTCGAGAAGTTCCTCCAGGGCTTCGCGGGCGCACTCATCATCACGTCGCACGACAAGGAGTTCATCAACCGGCTCGTCACCCGCATCGTCGAGATCGATGGCGGCGAGATGCTCTCCTACACGGGCAACTACGACTTCTATCTCCGCCAGCGCGAGATCATGTCGGCCCAAGCCGAAGCGCAGGCCGACCGTCAGGCCGCGATGCTCGCCAAGGAGCGCGCCTTCATCGAGCGCTTCAAGGCGCGCGCCAGCCATGCAGCGCAGGTGCAGTCGCGGGTGAAGAAGCTCGAGAAGATTGAGCTCATCCAGCCCCCTGTCC
>JBIIFW010000322.1:0-3483 GCA_044236985.1 Bradymonadia bacterium
CCCAACCGCTGAGGCGCCCGCGCGGAGGTAGACCGATCCGTGCGAATCCTCAACCTTCCCATGCAGAGGGGGGCCTCATGCGTTGACAGGGGGGGACGCGGGTGGCAGTTTCATTCTTTCGCTCAAAAACGACTGCCCGGACCGGATGCCTGCTCCTGCACTGAGACTTCTTCTGCTGCCCTTTGCGGCGCTCGGCGACGAGGCGTCGCTGGGTGTCTGGGCACGCCAGCTCCCGCAGCTGTTGAGCCGCTCGCTTGCAGGCTCGGTCGCCACCGTCGCACCGCTCTGGCGCGACGCCCGCTCGGGGCGTTTGGTGCGACCCGAAGGGGCTCTGCCGCAGACGGTGCTCGAGGGCGAGGGCGAGGCGGCGGCGGCCGACTGGGTGCTCACAGGCGCAGTGGCGCAGACAGACGAAGGGCTACGGGTCGACCTGAACCTCCGGCCCATGGCAGACCTCGGCGCAGCGCAGGCCTGGTACCTGCAGCTTGCCCACGGAGACGAGAGCGCCGCCTTTGCCGCACTCGTGGAGCAGCTCGCAGCTCGGCTTGGACTGCCCGGTGGACCGATGGAACCCCCGGTTGCGGGGCCGCTCTGGCCGCTGCTCTGTGACCTCGAGGTGGAGGCCGAGCTTCAGGCCGCCGGCATCGGCGCCCTCACCCAGCCCGCTGCAGCCTGGAGCCACCTCCGCGGCGCAGCGCTCCAGGGCCATGCCGCCTGGGCAGCACCGCGGCTCGCGGCGCGACGGGCTCTCCTGCAGCGTATCGCACCGGAACTGCTGGCAGCCTTCGACACGGACAACCTGAAGGCGGCCGACACCACCGACCTCTCGACCGACGAGGTGCTTCTGTTGCTCGGCATCTCGAGCACCACAACGCCCCCCTCCACGCACGGATGACACGGCTGCCATGAAGAACCATCGCCTCTCCCCGCTGCTCCTGCTCACACTCGCACTCAGCGGCTGCTCGCTGCTTGCGGCTCCCGGTCCGATGTCTGTCAAGACGGGGACAGAGTCCATGGACTCCATCCTCCCCGACCCCAAAGAGTCGCCGGCCGATCTCGCCGCACGCGCCGAACAGGCCTTCGCGCAGGGTCAGTTCCGCTCCGCGCAGGAGCAGTTCGGCCGCCTCTTTGTGCTGCAGCCCGACTTCCGCGGCACGCTCGCCATCGATGGCCTTCGTGGCACCTGCCAGCAGCTCGGCGACGACTGCCGCCTCATCTTCGCCAAGTACCAGTTCCTTGGCGATGTCTTCCGCGGCGCCTTCGGCTCCCGCTCCATCTGGCCGAGCCAGCAGGAGGCAGACTTCCGCTCCATCATCCAGTGCTACAACCTGGCCACGATGGGCCGCTTCAAGGAGGCCATTGATGTAGGCGCCCGCACCACGGTTGCGCCACTCCCGGGCTTCGCGCAGGCTGCGCTGGTCTGCGTCTCAACCTCCGATGAGATCTACAAGCGGGTCGTCGAAGAGCAGGCCCGCGGCGCGGCGCGGCAGCGATGGGCGACCGAGATTGCCGCCTTTGGCGTGCAGTTTGACGGCATCTCGTCTGCCGTCGCAGCGCAGGACTGGGAGCAGGTCATCTCGCTCGAGGCAGCCTACAACGGCCGAGCCGATGCGCTCCAGACCATGGCCGCCGATGGTACGGTCGCGCGGGCCGGCGGCGAGGCCGACTTCGCCGAGGCGAGCTCCGACATCGCGGAGCTCAAGCGGATACTCAGCAAACAGAAGAAGCAGCTCGACGAGTCCCGCCGCGCCCTCGCCAGCCTGCAGTCCAACCCGGCCTACCTCGACGCCGCCGCCCAGTTCGCCAGCCTCTCCATGACCGAGGGCGATCAGGCAGGCCAGGTGGCCACGCTCGAGCGTACCCTTGCCGCAAACCAGCAGCCCGGCCCGGCCCAGATGCAGCTCGCCATGCAGCTCGAGTCGGCACGCGATCGCCTCCGCGAAACACGGCGCAACCTCCGCGAGATCCTCACCCGCACCAACGAGATGCGGAGGAACCTCAAGCTCGTCCCGCGCGACCGCCCATAGGCAGCGCGACTACCAGCTCTTGACCAGCAGCTCGCCCACCGGGCCCCGCTTTGCGCCCGAGGAGTTGATGCATCGGGCAGCGCTGACCGTGACCAACCGCCAACCGGCGTAGAGTTCATGCATCGCCGGCACGTCGCTGTTGGAGAGCATGACGAAGCAGCCGCGCCGCGCGAGCTCAGCAAAGGCCTTCGCCAGCTTCACCTGCAGGTCGACCTCGAAGCCGCCCGCCGCGTAGTTGGTGAACGAGGCCGTCTTGCTGGCGGGGAAGTAGGGCGGGTCGAAGTAGACCAGGTCGCCCTCCTGCGCGCTCTCGAGGACGGCGTCGAAGGAGGCCTGCCGGATGCTTGCGCCGGCGAGGCGCTGCGCGACTGCGATGAGGTTTTCGCGCTCGTAGAGCGTCGGGTTGGGGTAGCTCCCGATGGGCACATTGAAGTCGCCGCGACGGTTCTCGCGGTAGAGGCCGTTGAAGCAGGTCTTGTTGAGGTAGATGAAGAGGGCGGCGCGATCGACGAGCGTGCGGGTCTGGCCCTCGTTCATCCTGCGACGGCTCTGGGTGTAGTGCTCTTCGCTGTGGCGGCGACGGTGGGCGTCGAGCCGCTCCATGACGGCGTTCGGGTCATCTGCGACGGCCTGATAGGCCTCGATGAGCCGGGGGTTGATGTCGGAGAGGACGGCTCGGTCGGGGGCCAGGTGGAAGAAGACTGCGCCGCCACCGAGGAAGGGCTCGTAGTAGGCGCCGAACTCGGTCGGGAAGTGGTCGGCATACTGGGCGATGAGCCGGCTCTTTCCGCCAGCCCACTTGATGAAGGGGGCGGCGGCGGGCGCGCCGGGGGTCGATGGCGCGGAGGGGAGCGTTACGACGCGGGATCGAAGGGGTGTGGAGTCCACGAGACAGCCTCGCTCGAGAGATGAAAGCGAGGGCTGGGTACGGGTGGGTCAGAGGCTGGTCAAAAAATCGAAATGCGATAATTTTCAAGCACTTGCTGTTCGATCTTTTGCCAACATTGCATTGTGCACGGGCCGAGATCGACGAGCAAGTTTTCGACGGCGACAATGGAGCAGTGGGTTGGCAGCTGGCGCAAAGATAGGTACATCTGTTCAGTCTTTCGGAGCGGGTGCGATGGGTGCGTTGGCGGCAGAGGAGTTTGGAGGGGTGCAGGCGGAAGAGCCGGTGGGCGAGCAGGCTGCGGGAGCGGGGCAGTGCTGGTCGTTTGGCGCGCTCACGGGGCGGCTCGTAGAGGTCACCCACCGCGGCGCCGGCACCTCGATGACCTGGGCGACCGAGCTGCTCTGGCAGGCGCAGCAGGCGGGTGAACCGACGGCCTGGATCTGCACGGGAAACCGCCTCCCCTTTGCGCCCGACCTTCTACGATACGGGGTCGATCTGGAGGCCTGCCCTGTGGTCCGCACCACGAGCGCTCAGCAGGCTGCGGTCTGCGCAGACAAGCTACTCCGC
>JBIIFW010000082.1:0-9088 GCA_044236985.1 Bradymonadia bacterium
CGCGATTTTGCTCTCGACCGGTTGAACCGAGCGGCTACCTTCCCCAACCGCCAATCACCCGCTAGATGACCCCCGCAAACAGTGCGACTCACCTCGGGGTCGCATCACACCATCGCTAGGTTGCAATATGGGATTTCAGGGTTTTCTGCGGTTGCTGATTCCTCGCGAAGATCAGTTCTACGACTTCCTCGAGCAGCAGGCACTCCTTGCCCACGAGGGCGCTCTTGCGATGGCGAAGCTGACGCAGGAGCGGGCCTCATCGGAGTCAGTTCGAGACGCGGTTCAGGCCGTTGAGCATCGTGGCGACAGCGTCGTGCACCAGATGGAGGAGGCGCTCGCGCGGACCTTCGTGACACCGCTCGATCGTGAGGACCTCAAGAAACTCTCGGACGAGCTCGACGACGTGCTCGACCTCACCAATGGTGCTGCTCGCATCCGGGTGCTGACCGGCATTGAGTCGCCCTCCGACGCCTCTCTCAAGTTGATCGGCCATCTGGTCGACGGCACCCGCATCCTCGCGACGGCGATGCCGCTGCTCCGCAAGCATGCCTACAACGACCTTGTGACGGCGAGCCGAGAGCTCCGTCGGGTGGAGAAGGCTTCGGATCAGGTCTACCGCGAGGCCATCCGACAGCTGTTCGCCGATCCCGCCGTCGATGCAAAGTCGCTCTTGCGTGAGAAGGAGATGCTCGACGACCTCGAGCGGGCAATCGATCGCTGCGAAGAGGCCGGAGAGACGCTGGCAAACCTCGCCATCAAGCACGGCTGAGGCGACCATGCTGACGCTCCTTATCGTGGTCATCGTGGTGACCCTGATTTTCGACTTTATCAACGGTTTCCACGACGCAGCCAACGCGATCGCCACGGTGGTCTCCACGGGCGTGCTGCCTGTTCGGACTGCCGTGATCCTCGCGGGCATAGCGAACTTCGCGGGTGCCATCATGGGCACCGCCGTCGCGAAGACCATCGCGAATGGCTTCACCGATCCCGCGATGGTGACGCTGCAGGTGGTGCTCGCAACGCTGATCGGAGCCATCGTCTGGAACCTGCTGACCTGGTGGTACGGCATCCCCTCCTCGAGCTCTCACGCGTTGATCGGCGGACTGTGCGGGGCCGTGGTCGCGCACGGAGGCATTGATGCCTTCAAGTGGCCGAAGCTGGTCGAGAAGGTGCTTGTACCGCTGGTGGTCTCGCCGCTCTTCGGATTCGTGCTGGCGATCGTTGTAATGGTCACGTTGCTCTGGATCTTCCGCAAGGTTCGCCCCGCCATCGTGAACTCGACCTCACGCTCGATGCAGCTGGTGTCGGCCATGGTCATGGCCACGGCGCATGGCTCGAACGATGCACAGAAATCGATGGGCATCATGATGCTTGCGCTGCTGATTTATGCGCAGACGGAAGGGGTAGCTCCGCTTCCCGCCTGGGCCATCGCCTCGCCTGATGAGGTGCCCAAGTGGGTTGTCATTTCATGCGGCCTCGCCATCGGGCTGGGCACGATGGGTGGAGGCAAGAAGATCATCAAGACCATGGGCACCAAGATCATCCGCATCTCACCGCTGCAGGGCTTTGCGGCGGAGATGAGCGGCGCTGCCACCATCTTCGCGGCGAGCCATTACGGCATCCCGCTGTCGACCACCCACTGCATCAACTCGAGCATCATGGGCGTTGGCGCCAGCCGCCGCATCTCGGCGGTTCGCTGGGGCGTTGCCGGCAACATGATGGTGGCTTGGGTTCTGACCATCCCTGCGACTGCCACCATCGCAGCGGTCACCCAGTGGCTACTCGAGCGCCTGTTAGGTTAGGGCTCCGGCCCGTGCGCGACCGGCAGCAGGCCGGCCTCGACCAGTCGTTGCTCAATCGCGGGGACTGCTTCGAGCACAGCCGGCCGCCAGAGGTGGTTGCGGCCTAAGGCTGCTCCATCATCGCGCAACCGCATCGATCGCGCGCTTGGCTGCGCTTCTGGCATCGGCTGCCAGTGCGAGCCGCCGCTCGTCCGGCAGCGCCAGCGCCTCGGCACTCCGCTGAAGCCGTGAGATGGTCTGGTCCGTCAGACGCGCCCAGTCAGCCGGCTCCTCCGCTGATGCCGGAAGGCCGAGATCGCGCAGGAGGAGCGAGCACTTGTCGGAGTAGGGGAGCGAGTGGAGCGGTGTGCCCGTCGCGAGCGCGAAGACATGGCCATGGAATCGCGTGGCGATGAAGGTGTCGCAGGAGGCCACGTCGGTAAGCACCGCATGGGGGTTGGCGTTGAATGGCTTAAAGCGGACCCCGGTTCCCTGCAGGAGTGCGCGCGCAAGGCCATCATCCTCGAGGGCAAAGGGGATGTGCACCAGGCGGTGCCCCTGCCGGACCAAGGCGATAACGGTCTGACGCACAATCGTGAGATAGGCCTCCGCCGTGGCGGTGCCCTGTGCTGCGACGGCGGGGGAGGCTCGGTGAAAGGCCTCGCTTAGCTTGGCCTTGGGCCTCCACGCACCTCGGGTCCGCTCCAAGAGCACCGGCATGATGTTGATGCCGATGCTGCCAGGCTGCCGCGCCGGCGCCTGCCAGCCGCACAGTTCGGGGAGCAGGAAGGCGATGTCGGGATGCTGAAGAATCTCTCTGTCGGGCAGCTCTGACCGGAGCCAGTCGGCCGTCACGCTGTCGCGCACCGCGAGGAGTCCAGCGGCCGAAAGCGCACTCTTGAGCCCGTCGCGGAGCGGCGCCACGCCGTAAGAGGTCGCGATGCTGACCATCGCCATCCGAGCCGCGCCGGACCGGCGCTGATCAAGCAATAGCCGCGTGAGCGGGGTCTCGACCTGGCCGTTGAGCAGCCCGCCACCGCCAATGAGGAGCGGGCGGCTCCAGTGAGAAGGCGACATGGCCCCATAGCTGGCCATGTCGAAGTCCGCGCCGCGCTCGGCTGACAGTGTTTTCAGCACAGTCGCAAACGAACTGTCGCCCACATTCGACGTGTTGTAGCAGCCAACAATCGTTGGTCCCGCGCCGCTGCCTGCGCCCTTCAGGCGCTGCCATTCGTGACCCACCCGGATCGTGGCCCGCGCGATCCGGTTGACGGCCCGTGTGGTGAGCGGCTCGGGCCAGCAGGCATCTACGGGTTGCATGACAGCGGCCAATCGCGGCTTCCGGTGCAAGGAGGTTCGGGGTGAGAATGGCTTCCCCTGCGCGCGAGGTCAAGGCCGGAGGGGAGGCTGCAAGCACATTGTTTGACATTAGCAACTATTGCGTTTATCAAGCAATCGTCCCGCCAAGGAGTCTGTCATGCGCGAACGCGAAGTCATCCAACGCATCTTTCAGCTCAAGCAGCAGTGCGACCTCCTCGAAGAGGGGCTGCGCGAGTCGCTGCAGCTCTCGTCGGCCGAGTTCCAGGTGCTTCGGCTTGTGGGCGAAGAGTCGATGTCTTGCAGCGACTACGCTGCACGCACGGGCCGTTCGGCCTCGCGCATGACGAGGGTGGTCGACGGTCTGGTCGCCCGTGCCCTGGTCTTGCGTGTAGCTGGAAGCGATCGGCGCACGCTGATGCTCGAGCTGACCGAGGCCGGTCGCAGCGCGCAGGCCGAGATCGTGGAGTGTGAGGTTCGGTGCGACAGCCGCCTCCGGGAGCGCCTGGGTACCAAGGGATACAACGAGGCGGTCAGGGTCCTCGGCGGACTCATCGAACACACCGCCGATACCGCCGCCATCACGGGAGCGTGAAGTCATGCTGCAAACGGAGACAGTCATGCAGTCCAAGAAGCGCATCATCATCGTCGGCGGGGTTGCAGCAGGTGCCACCGCAGCCGCGCGTGCCCGCCGTATCGACGCAGATTGCGAGATCGTGTTGGTCGAGCGAGGCCCCTACATCTCCTACGCCAACTGCGGGCTGCCCTACTTCCTGAGCGGCGACATCAAGGAGCGCTCGAGCCTTCTGCTCCAGACGCCAGAAGGGTTCGGAAAGAAGTATGGCGTGGATGTGCGGATTGAGACCGAGGTGGTGGAGATCGACCGAGCAGGGCGCCGCGTCATGCTCGTGAGCGCCGCCGGCGAGGTCTGGCTGGGCTACGACAAACTCATCCTCGCGCAGGGCGGACTCCCCATCATGCCGGTCATTCCTGGCTCCGATTGGGAGCAGGTCTTTCGGTTGTGGACGGTGCCCGACATGGACCGGTTGGAAACCGCGCTGCAGACCGGCAGCCCGAAGACGGCGGTGATTGTGGGCGGCGGCTTCATCGGCATCGAGATGGCGGAGGCCTTCGCAGCCCGCGGCCTTCGGACGACCGTGGTGGAGATGGCGCCGGCGCTGATGTCGATGATGGATGCGCCATTTGGCAGGCTGGTGGAGGAGGAGCTCGCGCGCCACGGGGTGGAGGTGGTGACGGGCACGGCGGTGGTCGCCATTGACCCGGCAACGCATGAGGCCGAGTTGCGCGACGGGCGCCGGATCCCTGCCGACCTGGTGCTTTTTGCGGTGGGCGTCCGGCCCGAACTCGAGCTCGCCAAGCAGGCGGGCCTGCAGCTCGGCGAGACGGGCGCGCTCGCAGTTTCGGAGTCGCTGGTGACCTCCGACCCCGACATCCTTGCGGCAGGCGACATGGTCGAGGTGACGCATCGGGTTCACGGGCGGAAGGTCCGTGTTCCGCTTGCAGGCCCCGCAAACAGGCAGGGGCGCATTGCGGCGACCGTCGCAGCGGGGCTTGAGGCAACCTACAACGGCGTGCTCGGCACCTCGATTGTGAAGGTGGTTGACCGCACCGCCGGCTCGACGGGACTCTCCGAGCGGGCGGCGCTCGCCGCCGGATTTGATGTCGGCCTGGCCGTCATCCACAAGGAGCACCACGCGACCTACTTCCCCGGCGCGAAGGAGATGACGCTCGCGCTTGTTTACGACCGGGCGACGCATCGCCTGCTGGGCGCGCAGGCCTTCGGCGAGGCAGGCATCGAGTCGCGCATCAACACGCTCGCGGTAGCGCTCGCGGCCGGGCAGACCGTCGAGGAGATCGCAGAGCTCGACCTCGTCTACGCGCCTCCCTACTCGTCTGCGAACGACCCGGTGAATCTCGCGGCCTTCGTAGCCGTGAACGACCTCACGGGCTTCTCTCCGCTTGTGACCGCGGCGTCGCTCCGCGAAGAACTGGCGACGGAAGCGGCCCCGCTGGTGGTCGATGTTCGGAGCGCTTCGGAGTGGGCTGCGGTCCACGTCACCGGCAGCCGGCATCTGCCGCTTGATGAGATGATTGCGCGAGCGTCAGAACTGCCGCGCGACCGTCGCATCGTGGTGACCTGTCGTGCCGGCTACCGCGGCCATCTGGCGCTGCGAACGCTTCGCGGGCTTGGATTTGAGCATGTTCGTAATCTGACGGGCGGTTTCGTCAGTGTGGTTCAAGACGGCGGGTTCGCCGTGGAGGTGTCTCGATGAGTGGAAACAACTTTTGGATTCTTGCCGTGGTCGGCGTCGTGGCGGTGGTCGCCATGCGGATGCTGGGCGGCGGCGGTGGAGCAGGTGGCAGCATGGTGATGGAGAAAATCAAAGCAGGCGCAGTCATTGTCGATGTGCGGAGCCCGGAGGAGTTCGCAGGCGGCTCCTACCCCGGCGCGAAGAACATCCCCGTGCAGGTCATCGGCTCGCGCCTGAGCGAGATTCCGAAGGACAAGCCGGTGGTGGTTTTCTGTCGCTCCGGCGCGCGAAGCTCCGCGGCGGCAGCCACGCTCAAGCAGGCTGGCTTCACCGACGTGACCAACGCGGGCGGCCTGGGCGACATGCCCCGCTGAAGCGGTCTACTTGTAGGCGATGACCACCGCCGAGACCTGGTAGTTGGGCTCGGTGTGGTTGGAGTCATTGTAGGCGCATCCCGTGCCGAGCGTGCAGCCGGCGCAGGGGTTGGCCTCGGGGCGGCAGCTGTTCTCGAAGGCCTGCACATCGTAGCCGATATTGAGCGTGGGGCCCGAGACTGCGCCCAGGTCGATGGTCCAGTCGTAGGTCTTGGCGCCGGGGCACCAGCCGGCGCGGGCATACTGCCAGCTACCCTGCTGGTTGGGAGCTGCGGTGGTGCGGCAGTCGTCGCGCCAGATGTTCTCCGTGTAGGGCAGGGCGTTGACCAGGAAGGTGTGGTCGCGGGGGCAGAACTCGGCGCAGTTGTCGGCGTTGCCCTGACCGTGGCCCGTGATGAAGGTGCGGAGCGCGGCGCTCGTGGTGCCGTCGGGGAGCGCGACGTCGACCGCAGGAAGCTGCGACGGGATGGAGCGGGCGGGGTCGCCGTAGACGAGGCGACGGTTCTCGTTGGCGCCCTGCCAGACGGGGATGGCGGCGAGGACCTCTCGCGCCGGTGTGCCGCCAACGAACTCGAAGGTGGCGGTCACGCTCCACCCGTTGCCGAAGCCGCTGCCGGGTCCAACCCAGGTGTCGATGAAGACACGGCTGGTCTGCTCGCCCGTCAGCAACGGGCGGAGGTCGGTCACATCCACATCCCACTCGGCGCCCACGCCGTAGGGGGTGATGAAGCGCGAGAGTTCGAGGTAGGTCGGGCTCTCGGAGCCGTTCGCAAGGACGATGCCGTAGCTGCCGACGCGGTCCCAGGGGTCGCAGGAGCCGGCGGGGCAGGAGAGGGCGAAGTGGAGGTTGATGGAGGAGAAGGTCTCGTTGGCCGGCGGGAAGGTGACGGGCTGCTCGACCTGGCGACGGTTCTCGCTGCCTGTGAAGTAGATCTGGACGCCCTGCATCGCGCGGACGGCCTGGTTCTGGCCTGGAGTGGTGGCGGGAGTTGTGTCTGCGACGGCCGTGTCTGCGGTGGTGTCGGCGCTGCCGTTCGAGCTGGTGTCTGCCGTCGTGTCGGCACTGCCGTTCGAAGCGGAGTCAGACTCGGTGTTGGTGTCGCGGGTCGGAGCGCTGTCGCCGCAGGCGGCCAGCGTGAAGAGGAACAGAAGGGGAGCGCAGAACTTCATCGTGAACCGCCGTGAATGGGTCAGGGTTGCAACAGTGTCCTACACGCCGTGCGCCGGCCGCGGTAGCCGGAAGGTGTGCAGATTCGCTTCCCCATCGAGGGCTTCTGGATGGGCTCCTTCACACGGCGCTCGGTACAGTTCGGCTGACCGTCCCGTGCAGGTCGCACCTGTGCAGAACGGCTTGCCGCCGCCGCCTGTAGCGGACTAGACGCCTTGACACGCTGCGGCAGAGGCCTCAGCGCTCGCTCCGAAACCGCCGCCGTCGTGCGCCCTCCATCGAGTGACTCCATGAGCCAGAACCCGACCATCATCTACACCTACACCGACGAAGCCCCCGCGCTCGCCACCTACTCCTTCCTGCCCATGGTGCAGGCCTTCGCGAAGAAGGTGGGTGTTGACGTTGAGCTTCGCGACATCTCGCTCGCCGGTCGCATCATCGCCAACTTCACGGAGTGGCTGACGCCTGAGCAGCAGACGGGCGACGCGCTCGCCGAACTCGGTGAGCTGGCGCTCCGCCCCGAAGCCAACATCATCAAACTGCCCAACATCAGCGCCTCGGTGCCGCAGCTTAAGGCCGCCATCGCCGAGATTCAGGCCCACGGCTTTGCCATCCCGAACTACCCGGACGACATCACCTCCGAAGACGACCGCGCCATTCGCGCCCGCTACGGCAAGGTCCTCGGCAGCGCCGTTAACCCGGTGCTCCGCGAGGGCAATTCGGACCGTCGTGCGCCCAAGTCGGTCAAGGAGTTTGCCCGCAAGAACCCGCACTCCATGGGCGCCTGGTCGCCCGACTCGAAGTCCCATGTCTCGACGATGACGGCTGGTGACTTCTTCCACAACGAGAAGTCGGTCACCATCGCCGCGCCGACCAAGGTGCGCATCGAATGGACCGGCAACGACGGCAGCGTGAAGCTCCTCAAGGATGGGCTCTCGCTTCAGGCTGGAGAGATTCTCGACGGCACCTTCATGAGCAAGGCTGCGCTCATCGCCTTCCTTGATGCCCAGGTCGCCGACGCGAAGGAGAAGGGCGTCCTCTTCTCGCTCCACATGAAGGCCACGATGATGAAGGTCTCCGACCCCATCATCTTCGGTCATGCGGTCAAGGTCTTCTTCAAGGGGCTCTGGGCCAAGCATGGGGCGACCTTTGAGCGCCTTGGCGTGGATGTGAACAACGGCTTCGGCGATGTGGTCGAGAAGCTGGCGCTGCTGCCCGCCGACGAGCGCTCCGCCATCGAAGCCGACATCGCCGCCGCCCTGGCGAACGGCCCGGCGATTGCGATGGTGAACTCCGACAAGGGCATCACCAACCTGCATGTGCCGAGCGATGTGATTGTGGATGCCTCGATGCCGGCGATGCTGCGCGAGTCGGGCAAAATGTGGGACGCTGCAGGCAAGACGCAGGACGCCAAGGCGGTCATCCCCGACAGCTCCTACGCTGGCATCTACCAGGAGGTCATCGACTTCTGCCGCACCCACGGCGCGCTCGACCCCCGCACGATGGGCAGCGTGCCCAACGTGGGCCTCATGGCGCAGAAGGCCGAAGAGTACGGCTCGCACGACAAGACCTTCGAGATCGCTGCGGCCGGCACGGTTCGCATCATCGACGCAGCCGGCACGGTGCTCATGGAGCACGCGGTGGAGGCCGGTGACATCTGGCGCGCCTGCCAGGTCAAGGATGCCCCGATTCGTGACTGGGTGAAGCTCGCAGTGACGCGGGCCCGCGCCACCGGCGCTCCGGCTGTCTTCTGGCTCGACGCGGCCCGCCCGCACGATGCCGAGCTTATCAAGAAGGTCACGGCCTACCTCGGCGAGCATGAGACTGCCGGACTGGAGTTCCCGATCCTTGCGCCCGCGGCCGCCACCAAGCTGAGCCTCGAGCGGATCCGTGAAGGCCATGACACCATCTCGGTCACGGGCAACGTCCTTCGCGACTACCTCACCGACCTCTTCCCCATCCTCGAGCTGGGCACGAGCGCCAAGATGCTCTCCATCGTCCCGCTGATGGCCGGCGGCGGCCTCTTCGAGACGGGCGCGGGCGGCTCGGCACCCAAGCATGTGCAGCAGTTCCAAGAGGAGAACTGCCTCCGCTGGGACTCGCTCGGCGAGTTCCTCGCGCTGGCAGTCTCATTCGAACACCTCGCTGCGACGACGGGCCACAAGGGCGCTGCGG
>JBIIFW010000316.1:0-3566 GCA_044236985.1 Bradymonadia bacterium
ACGACAAGTCCCCCGCCCGTCGCGTCGGCAAGAACGACAACCGCGGCAGCCACTTCTGGGTTGCGAACTACTGGGCGCAGGCGCTTGCCTCGCAGACCGAAGATGTAGCGCTCGCCGCCGCCTTCGCTCCCATCGCTGCGGCTCTGAAGGAGAACGAGGCAGCCATTGTCAGCGAGCTCATCGCTGTGCAGGGCCACGCCATCGACATGGGTGGTTACTACCACGCCGACGCGGCCAAGACGCAGGCTGCGATGCGGCCCTCCGCGACCCTCAACGCCATCATCGATGGCATCGGCGCCTAATCCCGCAAAGGTTGCCCGCTGCTGCGGCGCAATCTAGACATTGTCGCGACCACCTTCTCGGAGAGTCCCGCATGAACCCGACCGTTGCCGCTTGGATGAACCAGTATGCTGCCGACCATCGTCACCCGATGAACCGGCTCACCCACAAGATCGCGATTCCCTTCATCGTCTTCCACATCATGACGATGCTGGATTGGCTCAAGACTGGCCAAGAGATTGGCGGTGTTGCCATCACGGGCGGCATCATCGGATGCGCGGTTGCCACGCTCTTCTACGCATGGGCTGACCTCAAGATGGCGCCCCTCATGGCGCTCCTCTTCGGACTTGCCATCCTCCTTGGCCGGCAGTTCGGCGACAACCACACGCCTGTCATCGTCATCGCGGTGGTGGGTTGGACGGTGCAGCTCATCGGCCATGCGGTCTACGAGAAGAACCGGCCGTCGTTCCTCACGAACATGCTGCAGGCGCTCGTGGGGCCCTACTTCTTTGTGTCTGTGCTGACGGGCCGCTTCAAGCCCAACTACCAGTCCGCATCGTGAAGCGCCGCGGCATCTCGCCGCGGTGACAGCATGGCGGTCGCGCTGATAGTGTATCGCGCATGTTAACTCCTGCAGCGACCGACCGCCGCCATACGAAGAGCTCCTCCAAGCCTGCACCGGGCACGACCTCGTTGCGCGCCTGGTGGCTCGTAAGGCTCCGCTGGGGGGCGCTGCTTGGACAGCTCGCCAGCATCGGCCTCGCCTCACGCGAGAACGACCAGCTGCCGCTTCCTTGGCTTTCGCTGCTCGTTGCCTCGACGGCACTCTCCAACCTCTGGCTTGCCCGTCGCGCGCCTTCCTCGGAGGGCTGGCTGGCCGGGATCCTGCTGGTGGTCGATGTGGTTGTCTTTGCGGCGCTGCTCGCCCTCTCGGGCGGCCCTGCAAACCCTTTCTCGGTCTTCTTCCTCGTCTACGTGGCGCTCGCCGCGTTGCTGCTCCGCGGGCGCTGGGCCTGGCTGTTGCTGGCGCTCACGATATTGGCCTTCGGCTCGCTGTTTGTGCTGGCCCCTGGCGCCGTTGGGGATGCCAGCTGTGACCACTGCGCAGCGCCGGAGGGGGCCCGGTTCTCCGACCACCTCGTGGGCATGTGGGTCGCCTACGGCTTTACCGCCTGCTTCGTCGTCTACTTCATCGGCAAGGTCTCGCGCGCGCTCCGTGCCCAGGAGCGGCAGCTTGCTCAGGTAGAGAGCATGGCGCTGCAGAACGAGCGGCTCGCAACGCTCTCCGCCTTTGCCGCCAACGCGGCCCACGAGCTCGGCACGCCGCTCGCCACCATCGGGCTTGCGGCCAGCGAACTCGCGCTCTCCATCCGACGCGGTGCCGATGCCGATGTCCTCTCGTCAGACGCGGAGCTCATTGCACGCGAAGTTGTCCGCTGCCGCGCCATCCTCTCCGACCTCTCGTCGCAGTCGGGCGCCTCGATGGGCGAGATGCCGCGCAATAGTTCTGTGGAGCGGGTGCTTGAGCTGATGCGTGAGCACCTCGCGCCGGCAACCATGGAACGCCTCCGCTTGGAGGTTGCCCCGGAGGTCGGTCAGGCTCAGCTCGTGGCCCCCGAGCGGACGCTGGCGCAGATGGTCGCGAACCTTGTCCGCAATGCCGACGAGGCTGAGTTGGATGCAGGCGTGACGGGAGGCCTGACGCTCCGCGTCGATGCGGAGCGCACGGTGAACTTTGTCGTCTTGGACCGCGGCCACGGCATGCCACCCTCGCTTGCCTCCAGCGTTGGGACGCCGTTTGCGACCACCAAGGCCAGCCGCGGCGGGCTTGGGCTCGGGCTCTACCTTGTGCGCTCCTTCGCAGAGCGGACAGGTGGCTCGCTCACGGTCCGAGGACGCATCGGCGGAGGCACAGAGGTTGTGCTGACGGTGCCGAGAAACACGATTGCACCAGGGAGTGAGCCATGAGGGAGGTTCAGACACCCGC
Source organism: Bradymonadia bacterium (assembly GCA_044236985.1). Classification (GTDB taxonomy): domain Bacteria; phylum Myxococcota_A; class Bradymonadia; order REDH01; family REDH01; genus CAIWGR01. Next base: position 2,267 of record JBIIFW010000316.1, read on the forward strand.
GCCACGCTCGGTTCTGATCGTGGACGACGAGGAGACCTTCCGGAGCCGGCTCGAGCGGGCCTTCCGCGACCGCGGTTACGAGACCTGGTCGACCGCCTCCGTAGATGAGGCGGTCGCCCTCGCGCAGGCGGAGTCGCCCGATTTCGCTGTGGTTGACCTCCGCGTGGGCCGCGACTCCGGGCTCACGCTCGTGCGGAAACTCCACGCGCATGACCCGACCACCCGCATCGTCATGCTCACCGGTTATGGAAGCATCGCGACGGCTCTCGATGCGGTCCGCTCCGGCGCGGTCCACTACCTGACGAAGCCGGCCGCGATGGAGGAGATCATTGCAGCCTTCGACCACGACGGGCTGCCGGCCGTGGAGCCGCCCGCGCACGCAGTGCCTTCGCTCGATCGGGTGGAGCGCGAACACATCGAACGGGTCCTTGCCGACTGCGGCGGGAATGTGACGCACGCCGCTGAGCTGCTCGGCCTCCACCGCCGCTCGCTGCAGCGCAAACTGGCGAAGTTTCCCAGCCGCCGTTGACGCGCCACCTCGGCGGTCGATAACGCGGGGAGGTCTATTCGCCCCTCCTTGTGTGTGCGCTATCATGCGGATTCTTCTCACCGGCATCACCGGCTTCATCGGCCTGCACACGGCGCGGCTCCTGCTCGAACAGGGCCACAGCATCGTCGCACTTGTGCGTACGCCCTCCAAGCTACCGGCCGACCTCGCCGAGCGCATCACGGTGCTCCGCGGCGACCTTGGCCTCTTTCAGGATGCCTCCCTGCAGCTCGAGCCTGTCGATGTGGTCATTCACCTGGCCGCCGTGATCTGCGCGGAGAAGGACGCCGACTACGATGCGGTAAACTACGCTGCCGTCGCAGACCTGCTGGGCTGCATCGAGCGCCAGGCGTGGAAGCCGCGGCGGCTCCTCTTCGCCTCGTCGCTGGCGGCGGCCGGCCCCAATCCCGGCGGCGACGGCGCCCACTCCGAGTCTGACGAGGCGCAGCCCGTAGAGTCTTACGGCCGGGCCAAGCGGGCCGCCGAGCTGCTCGTGGCCAAGCAGCCCTACGCCACCACCTCATTCCGACCGCCCATCGTGCTCGGGCCCGGCGACCCTGCTTCGCTCACCCTGTTCCAGATGGCCCGCCGCCTCTTCGCACCGCTGCCCGCGGGCGCTCCGCAGCGCCTCAGCTTCGTCGATGTCTTCGACCTTGCCGAAGCCATCGTCGCGATGGCCAACGATGGCAGCGATGCGCACCGGCTCTACTTCACGAGCTCCGAGCAGCGGATCACCAACCACGAGCTCATCCG
>JBIIFW010000323.1:0-3476 GCA_044236985.1 Bradymonadia bacterium
GCTAGCCGCTCACGGAGGGTCGCAAAAGCAGAAACGGTTCCAGCCCTCCGCCGCGCCGTCACCGCGCCGTCGCACAAACTGGTGCCGCATTGCCGAATGCTCTCCAGTCAGACTTGCCCCGCGCCCCGGCCTGCGCCACAATGGCCGCCTCCTTTCCCGACGGACCGCCATGCGACCCCAAGCTCTCCTCCTCGCGCTCCTCCTCTGCCTTGTGGGCATCAGCTCGCTCGGCTGCATCAGCGACACCCTGCGCGACGACCTGACCACCGAAATCTCCATCAACAACCCGGGCGGCGCACAGGCCCCCTTCGAGATTCAGAAGCGGTTCAAGTTCACCCACAACCCCGCCGAGGCCGTCTCCGTCAACCTCGAGTCGGCCTACATCAACATCATCCTGCCGAGCGACGCGCGGCTCTCCTTCGCCAGCCGCGCCCAGTTCTTCACCGAGTACAACGGCCAGCGCGTCCTCATCGCCGAAGCAAGCGGCTTCACCGCAGACAGCACCTACGCCGATCTGGCCGTCGTCTACAAAGAGGACCTCCACCCCTTCCTCACCGAAGATGGGCTGATGGATCTCATCATCCGCGTTGAGCCCAACGGCTGGTACCCCGCCCGTCACGACCTGATTCTGATCAGCACGACCGCGACCATCTCGTTCGACCTCTAGGCGAGCTCCACCGGACCGCTCTGTGCGGTGAGCGCCGCGGCTCGCTGCGCTTCGCTGCCATGCGGCCGCACGTAGGCCGGCTCCACCATCGAGGGCTCCACCAGCTCCACATCGTGGGTCCGCAGGTAGGCGAGCAGCCCCGCCGCTGTTGGCAGGTCGAAGCCAGCCTCCAGCCGCGTGGCCCGCGCCTCAAGGGCCCCAAAGACCGCTGCATAACGGTCCGCGCCGTTACCGGCGAGCCAGCCGCCCTCCGCAAAGGCCTCCGCCTCGGCTGCGAAGGCTGCGGGAGGGTAGGCGCCAACGGCAACCAACTCCACCACAGCCGGCCCGGTCGACAGCACACCGCCATAGACCTCGTTCCGTCGCGCTTCGGTCGCGTAGATAAGCCGTCCGCCGGCCGGCAGAACCGCCGCAATCGCGGCGATGCTCGGTACGTTTCGGATGCGGGCGCCGGACGAGAAGGCCAGCCCCTTCGCAAACGAGAGGCCGATCCGCAGCCCCGTGAAACTCCCGGGACCGGCGCCAACGATGAGCTCATCCAGCGAATCGGGCTGCCAACCACGGCGGGTCAGGAGCTGCGAGACGGTATCGGCCAGCCCCCGCGCATGGCCCTCCGTCTGAAGATGGAGCGAGCTGTCAACCAGCAGGCCATCCTCTTCCAGCGCAACAGACTGCATCATCGAGGCTGTCTCGATGGCCAGTCGCCTCACGATGCCAGCCAGTGGGCGAAGGAGTCCCAGTACCGCTTGAGATCGTTCACCATGGCGAAGGCCATCAGCGACACAACCGCCACCACGCCGGCGTAACTCACAATCTGGCGCGCCTTGAACGACAGCGGGCGCCGCATCGCAGCCTCCACCCCGCCGATCAGGATGTGGCCGCCATCGAGACCCGGAATCGGTACCAGGTTCACCATCGCCAGGCTGATGCTGATGTTGGCCATCATGAAGAGGAAGGCTGCGAGCCCCTCGCGCGCGCTCCGCGAGGCGAAGTCGGCCATCATCATCGGGCCGCCGAGGCTCGAAGGGTCGGACTGGAAGGTGAAGAGGTCGAAGACGCCTACCGCCATCGAACGGGTCATCGAGAAGACCTCGGTTACCGCGCCTATCGTTGCTGCGTTGAGCCGCTCACCTGTCGTGTAGTCCCGCATCGGGCCCGCATCCACGCCCTCACGGGTTGCGCCGCCAATGGCGACCTCGAGCGTCTTCACATTGAGTTCGCCTGCGGTCCAGGCGGAGGTGGGCGTGACGGTCGTCTCGGTCACGGCGCCCGCGCGGGCGTAGGAGAGCCGGTAGGCCTGATCGGGCTTCTCTTGCATCGCAATCTCGAGCGACCGGAACTCGCGGACCGGCCGCCCTTCGAAGGAGACGATGCGGTCGCCCCGCTGCAGCCCGGCCTTCGCCATCGGGCTTCCGGGGGTTACCTCCCAGAGCACCGCCTCGGCGCTGGTGATTTCGCTGTCCACGGCCGCAGCGCAACGGGGCAGAACCGCCTCCCGCTTGGTGCCGACGAAGAGCGAGAAGGCCTTCTCCGTCGTCGGTACGGGATGGACAAAGACCAGTTTGCAGGGGCCCTGCTCAGCCCGCATTGCCTCACGCAGCGCCAGGAAGTTGCTTGTCCGTTTGCCGTTGACGCTCACCACCTCATCGAAGGTGGCGAGCCCCGCGGCCGCAGCGCTGCTGCCAGGCGCCACCTCGATGTAGGAGGCGAAGCGGGTGCTCATCAGTCCGATGCGTGCGCCCGACACCTTCCGCTTCTTGGAGATCGGGTCGGCATGGGTGAAGGCCTTGGGGTGGACCACCACCTCGAGCGGCTTGCCCTCCCGCAGCAGCTCCACCTTGAGCTCCTTCCCGCCTGCCTCCATCACGGCCTCCCGCACCTGATCGAAGAAGCGGATCGGCTCGCCATTCACAGAGGTGATCTCGTCGCCCGGCATGATGCCCGCAACATCGGCAGGAGAGCCGCCGGCGACCCAGCCGACCACCGGTGCCGGACCCTGCGTCGCGGCGCCGAGCAGGGCCGCCATGATGGGGATCGGCAGCAGGATGTTCACCAGCGGACCAGCCAGGAAGATGATGATGCGCTGCCAGACAGGCTTGTCGGCCAGCGACACCCCGCGCTCATGCTCCTCCAACTCTTCTTCCGGGTTGGCGCCAGCCATGAGCACATAGCCGCCAAGGGGCAGGGCGCGGATGGAGAACTCGGTGTCCCAGATAACCTTCGAGAGAACGACGGGCCCCATCCCCACAGCAAACCGCAGGCACTTCACGCCGAAGGCGCGCGCCGCCACAAAATGGCCGAGCTCGTGAAAGAAGACGAGCGTTCCAATCATCACCGCGAAGGGCACAAGCACAGACAACAAGGCGATTCTCCTATCAGCTCGGCAGGTTGCCGAGGCCTAAGTATTCACGAAGCACGACGATGTAGGGAGCAGCAAACATGAGCGCATCGAGTCGGTCCAACATTCCGCCGTGACCATAAATGATGCTGCCCGAGTCTTTGGCGCCCGCGCTCCGCTTTATCAGCGACTCACAGAGGTCGCCCACCTGACCGAGCAGGGCAGACGGAACCGCGAAGAGGCAGATCTGCGCCGGCGTCAGGGCCGGCAGGTGCGTCGGGGCGAGCATCGCCACCGCTGCAAAGCCGCCGCCGACCGAGCAGACCAACCCGCCGATAGCCCCCTCGATGGTCTTTCCCGGAGAGACGTTGGGAGCCAGCTTGTGGCGACCGATCAGCCGGCCCGTAAAGTAGGCCCCCGTGTCGCCCGTAAAGATGATGAACATGGCCAGCAGAACCCAGCCGGCCTGCT
>JBIIFW010000324.1:0-3474 GCA_044236985.1 Bradymonadia bacterium
ATAGACGATGCGGCCGTCGACGCGGCCGTAGCCGGTCACGACGCCGTCGCCGGGGATACGCTGCTCCGCCATGTCGAAGTCGTTGCAGCGGTGGGTCTTGAGCTTGTCGGTCTCGACGAAGGTGCCGGGGTCGAGCAGCAGGTCGATGCGCTCACGCGCCGTCAACTTGCCGGCCTTGTGCTGCTTGGCGATGCGGTCTGCGCCGCCGCCACTCTCAGCCGCCTGGTTCAACTCCGAAAGACGCTCCAGATTGCTCTTCACGATGATCACCTTGTTGTCAGGTTTGAATAGAGATTCAGATAGGCTGCGGCCGGCGCCTGCCAGTCGGCGGGCCTTCTCATGGCACGGTCCATCGCCTTCTGCCAAGACCCTTGTTGCGCGAAAGCGGCAATGCCACGATCGAGCGCCGATGCAACCCCCGCCTCCGACGCCTCCTCGAAGACGAACCCTGTACCGGCCGGCTCCGCGAAGTCGGTGACGGTGTCGGCCAGACCTCCCACAGCCCGAACAATGGGCAGCGTGCCGTAGCGCATGGAGTAGAGTTGGTTGAGGCCGCAGGGCTCGTAGCGCGAGGGCATGAGGAAGAGGTCGGCGCCGGCCTCGATGCGGTGCGCGAGGCTCTCAGCATAGCCCGTCTGGTAGGAGGCTCGCGCGGGGAATCGGGCAGCCAGTGCTGCTAGCCCCGCCTCGAGGTCGGCGTCGCCCGCACCAAGCGCGATGAGCCGGATCGCATCGCGCTCCAGAAGGCGCTCGAGCGGCCGGAGCGCGAGGTCAATCCCCTTCTGCCGCGTCAGGCGAGACACCATCCCCACGACCGGCCGCAGCCCTGGGTCGTCGAGGCCGGCCTCGCGCAACAGCTCCGAGCGGCAGATCGCCTTGCCCTCGGTTGCGCCAGCCTCGTAGCGGGCTGCAATCAGAGGATCGGTCGCCGGGTCCCACTCCCCGCCGATGCCGTTCAGAATGCCTGTCAGCCGCGCCGACACCCCCCGCAACAGGCCGTCGAGACCCTCGCCGAAGGCCCGCGTAAGAATCTCTCGCGCGTAGCCCGGGCTCACCGTCGTGATGGCGTCAGCAAGGCCGATTGCCCCCTTGAGCGGGTTCACATCGCCCCAGAACTCGAAGCCTTCGACTCCGAACCGCTCCGGCCGCAGCCGCAGCGGAGCAATCCAATCCGGCGAGCAGCGCCCCTGAAACGCGAGGTTGTGCAGCGTCAGCACCGTCGCCGGCCGCACCGCCTGGGGCAGTTCGGCCAGATACTCCAGCGTCAGCGCGGCCTGCCAGTCGTGCGCCTGGACGATGTCGAAGCCGAACTCCAGCGCAAGCTGCGCCGCTGCGTGGCACATCGCTCCGAACCGGTAGGGGTTGTCGGCATAGCCCTCGCCATGCTCGCCGTAGATGCCGCTCCGGAGATAGAGCCGCGGCTGGTCCAGCAGCCAGATGCGCGGCCCCTCCGACGTCGTCAGCTCGATGACCTCCATGGGGCTGTCGAGTCCGCGCACCGCGAACCTGCGCGCGCCCGCAGCCCCATCGGGCAGGCTCCCCCCGTAGCGCGGCACCAAAACCGTCACCTCGGCACCCTGGCGGGCCAGCTCTGCAGAGAGCGCCGCGGTCACATCGCCCAGTCCGCCTGTCTTGCTGTAGGGAGCGAACTCCGACGCCACCTGCAGGACCTTCACGCGGCCCTCGTTAGCCGCTCGCGCAGGTAGGCCGCGGCCGTCTCAGGCGCCGTCGAAACGATGTTCATGCCCGAGGCCATCTCGAAGGCGGCATGGCGGCTCAGCACCGGCAGCACCTCCAGATACCAGTGGTCGGAGGCCGAGGCGGCCGAACGCAGCGGCGCGGTCTGAATCGACAGGTGGTAGGAGACCCGCGGCAGCGCCTCGCGCAGCGCTCCGAAGAGGCGCGACATCGCCCCCGCCACACCGGCGAGCATGGCCTCCGAGGCGAACTCAAACCGGCTCTCGTGCTGCCGCGGCGAGAGGATGCACTCAAATCCAACCCGCGGCGCGTAGGGGCAGAATACCACCGCCTGCGCATCCGACCAGACCAACCGTGCGCCACTCGACTCCGCCTCCGCGGCCATCGCGCAGTAGACGCAGTGGCCGGTACGGCGCCAGAATCGGGCCGCACCCTCCATCCGGTCGAGCACCGCCGGCGGCACAATCGGCGTCGCGATGAGCTGGCTGTGCGGGTGGCTCAGCGTGGCGCCAGACTGCGCCCCCGCATTCTTGAAGATGGTGGCGTGGGCCAGCCGCTCATCGCGCGAGAGGTCCCGCACGCGGCTCTGCCAGCCCGTGAGCACCGCAAGCAGCGCTGCCGCATCCATGCTTGCGTAGTCGTCGCTGTGGAGCGGGCTCTCGACCATCACCTCGTGGGCGCCGAGCCCGTCGGAATGGCCGTAGAGCTCGGTGGAGGTGATGCCGGAGCGGGCCTCGACCCGCAGGGCGGGGTAGCGGTTGGCGAAGACCCGGGTCTGCCAGCCGGTCGCACCTTGGGTCGAGAGCAGCGTCGGCGGCGTCTCGGACTCTTGGCCAGGGCAGAAGGGGCAGTGCGCAAGCGGCGCGAACTCCTCCGTAGGACGGTACTCCGAAGGCCGGCCGCGCCGCTCTTCGCTGATGATGACCCATCGCTCGGTCACAGGGTCGCGTCGGAGTTCGGGCATGCATCCTCACATCGCCAGTACCGCCTCGGCGGTGGCGCGCTCCTAGGCGATTGGCGGCGCAGAGGGAAGGGCGCTATCGGTCGCCGGCAGGAGGCGCATCATGGCGTGGCTGAAGGTCTGCAAGAGCGAAGAGGTGGTCGCGGGCGCGATACGCGTTGTCCGCGTCGGCATTCGCCCTGTGGCGCTCACCCGCGTCGAGGGCCAACTCGTTGCCTTCAAGAACAGCTGCCCACATGCCGCCAGCCCGCTCTCCGGCGGCCTGCTCACCCGCGAGACGGTCACCTGCCCTCGCCACGGCTGGACCTTTTCGCTCACCAGCGGTCGCTGCGAGGCGCATCCGGGCTACGGTCTCCGCTTCTTCGAGGTCCGCGAAGCCGACGGCCTGGTGCAGGTCGCCGAGCCCGACGAGATCTGGTGAGGCTGCGCTAGGAGGCGGGCGAGAGCTGGTCGAGCGCCAGGTCGACGCAGGCCACAATCCGGTCGCGAACCGCGAGGTAGAAGGCCCTGTCTTTGCCGATGGGGTCGGGAATCTCGGGGTTCGCAGCATCGTCCAGCGCGCCGAGCAGGCGCACCTTGCCGCGCAGGGCGGGCTGGTCTGCCAGCAGCTTCTGTTCGTGTTTGCGCTCCATCACATAGACAACGTCGGCCCGCGCCAAGATGCCCATCGCCACCCCCTGCGAGCGGTGCGACGCGAGGTCGATGCCCAGCTCCCGCATCACCTCAACCGAGGTGCCCGAGGCCCGCTCCATAGGGATGTTGAGCGTGCCCATCGAGATGGCCATGGTCGGCACACCGCGCGCCTTCGCCCGCGC
>JBIIFW010000325.1:0-3466 GCA_044236985.1 Bradymonadia bacterium
GAACCTCAGTGTTGTGACACTGGGTTATCGTCGTCTGCGCGCCGTTGTTGCGGGTCGCTGCGCAGAAAGTTGCCCTAGACGAGCGCCGTGAGCCGTCGCACCGCCGCGACCACCGCGTCGGGTCGCTCCTCCGCCACAAAGTGGCCGGCATCGTCGAGCAGCTCGAGCGGCGCCTCGGGGAAGGTCGCCTCCCACCGCATGCGGTGATTCTCGGTGAGCGCCGGGTCGCGGGCCCCCCAGACAATCTCCATCGGCAAGGCAGCGAGCTGTTCGCGCGCCGCCCAGAGCGCCGCATAGGCGCCATCTTCGCCCTTGAGCGCCAGCGCCATCGCATAGGTCCCGGCCCGCGCCGGCGCCGAGTCGAGCGGCCCGTGATAGTGGGCACGGACATCGGGCGTCAGCCGCCGCTTGTCTCCAAAGGCGGCCGGCAGAATCACCCGCGCCGAGAAGCCGAGCCGCAGGTAGAGGAAGCGGCCGAGCGGGCTCCGCACAAGCCAGTCGATGCGGGCAATCGTCCGGTCGCCATCGCTGGGCCACATCCAGGAGTTGAGCACCAGCAGCCGCGAGATGCGCGACTCCGCGGCAAGCGCCAGCGGCAGCGCGATGGGGCCGCCAAAGTCGTGCACCACCAGCGTCACCTCGCGCAGGTCTAGCGCCTCCATGAGCGCCGCCAGTCGGGCCCGGTGGTGGGCCAGCGTGAGCGCGGCGCGTGCCGGCTTGTCGGAGAGGCCAAAGCCCAGATGGTCGGGCACGATGACCCGATGGTCGCGGGCCAACTCTCGCACCACCTCTCGAAACTCGAACGACCAGCTCGGCGTGCCGTGTACCAGCAGCACGACGGGGCCGCGCCCCTCGTCGAGGTAGGAGAGCGTTCCCTCCATCGTCTCGAACTGCTTCGGCGCAAAGGGGTAGAGCCGCCGGTCGAGCCAGGCAGGCAGCGGTGCGGAGCGGGCGGTGAGGAGAGCACCGCTCACGGCGTCGCCTCGGCCTTCGAAACCTGCTCTGCAGCCAGCAGCTGCTTCACCGTCGTCCCCTTGCCGTCGGGCGCCCAACCGGGCGGGTGAAAGAGCAGCGACAGGGTCGCCGCAGGTCGCGCCGCGATGTCCCGTCCGATGGCCCACCACTCATGCATCGCGATGACCACCGGGTTGTGGCTCTCAAGGTTGTGAATCAGCCCATACTCCACCGGTTCATCCTCCACCTGAAAGGTGCCGAAGAGGCGGTCCCAGATGATGAAGATGCCGCCGTAGTTGCGGTCGAGGTAGCGCAGGTTCCGACCGTGGTGGACGCGGTGGTGCGAGGGCGTGTTCATCACCCATTCCAGCGGCCCCATGCGGCCGATGAGCTCGGTGTGAATCCAGTACTGGTAGAGCAGGCTGATGCCCTTCTGCAGCAGCACCAGCTCAACGGGGAAGCCGCCCAGCAGCATCGGCACCCAGAAGACCCAGCCGGTGAAGGGGGTGGTCCACGACTGCCGCAGCGCCGTGGAGAGGTTGTAGTGGCGCGACGAGTGGTGGTTCACATGGCTGGCCCAGAAGAGGCGCACCTCGTGGCCCGCCCGGTGGTACCAGTAGTAACAAAAATCCTCGGCCAGAATGAGCGCCGGCCAGGTCCACCAGTGGCCACCCAGGTCGGTCACCGCGAAGGAGGCAATCCAGGTGTAGAGCGGCACGGTGAAGAGCGCCGCGGCCGCTGCGATGACGAGGTAGCCGGTGCCCATGGAGAGGCTCGCCGCCGTGTCGATGCTGGTGTAGCCGCGCGCGTTCCGGCGCTCACGCAGCAGCTGCCACTCGCCGAGCATCGTGAGCACGAAGAAGGGGATGGCGTAGAGGACGACCGGGTTCATGGAGCCGCTCCGGGCTGCGGTGGAGCGGCAATCGTAGGTCGCGCGGCGCAGGAGGGCAATCGCAATGCCTGTGCGTTTCGCCTCTCTGTTGCAAAGCGGTTGCGTTAGCGAGCGAGAGTGTGCAATAGGGTTGCATCTGGACCTTCCGAAGGTGCGTCATGGCAAGGCTCTTACATCTCACCTCCGCGGCCTGGTTGGTCGCGATGGCGGTTGTGTCCGACGCCGGCGCTGCGGAGGGCAGCGGGGAGGCGCCCTCGGAGGCCGCTGATGAGGCCGCCATCGCCGAGCTCTTCGCCCAGCCCGCGCCAGACACCGCAGCGTCGAGCAGCGCTTCTGGCGTCAAGTTCGACACGGCTTGGATTCTCGACATTGCCGCAGCGGCCTTCACCGAGCCGGAGCCCCGTCAGTTGGGTGGCCATGACCCGGCGGCGAATGGCTTCACGCTGCAGCAGCTCGAACTCTCGCTCGGCGGGAGCATCGACCCCTCGTTTCGCTTCGACGGCAACCTGGTCTTTTCGCTTTTCGGCGTGGAGGTCGAAGAGGCCTTTGCGACGACCACCGAGCTTCCGGGCGGCCTCCAGCTCCGCGCTGGCCAGTTCCTCACCCGGTTTGGACGGGTCAACCCAACCCACCCTCATGCCTGGTCCTTCGTCGACCAGAGCCTCATCATCGGCAAGACCTTCGGCGGCGAGGGCGGTCGCGGCCTCGGTCTGGAGGCTTCCTGGCTCGCCCCGCTTCCCTGGTACGGCCTCCTCACCATGTCGACCCAGCAGGCGGCTGGCGACTGCTGCAGCCGCAGCATGGCAGAGGCCGTCTCGCTTGACCTCTCCTCGCCGGCCGACCTCATCTCGACCGTCCGCTTGGAGCAGTTCGCCGATCTCAGCGACCAGCTCGGCCTCTCCCTAGGCCTCTCCGCCCAGAGCGGCGCGAATGGAACGGGGTTCGGCAACCGGAGCGACATCTTCGGCGTCGACCTCTACTTGCGCCGCCGCGACCCTGCTGACCAGCTCCGCCGCGCCACCTCCGTCACGGTGGAGGCCATCGCGCGTCGCCGACAGCTTCCCGGCCGCCTGCTCGAGGACGCCGGTCTGCTGGCCCAGGTGGTGCAGGGATGGTCGCCCCACTGGGAGTCGGGCGCGAGGTTCGAGTCCTTCACCGGCATCGACCAGGACCCCGCCGACCCCGACTGGGTGTCGGCCCGAACCCGCACGACGCTGCAGGCCACCTACTTTCCCTCCCACTTCTCGCGGCTGCGGCTGCAGGGAAGCTACGACACACCCGGCGGCGACGGCCCCGAGATTGCCGCTGTGATGTTGGCACTCGAACTTGTTGGAGGTGACCATGGCAGTCATGGGTACTAGTCGTCTCGCTTCCGGCCTCCCGCGGACCCTGCTCAGCCTCCTCTGCGCGCTCCTGCTGCTGCTCCCTGTGCAGGCATCCGCAGCCGTAGAGGTCGTCACAACGCTCCCCTCGCTGGCCGCGCTCGTGCGTGAGGTTGGCGGCGCGCAGGTCTCGGTTCAGTCGCTGCTCGGCCCGGCCACCGACCCCCACTTCGCAGATGCCAAACCCTCTTTGGTCGTCACGCTCAGCCGCGCCGATCTGGTGGTGGTGAACGGGCTG
>JBIIFW010000326.1:0-3465 GCA_044236985.1 Bradymonadia bacterium
CTACCAGAGCATGGTTCGCCCCGCGCTTCGCGCAAACTCGGCGGTTGTCTCACGGATGAACGGCTGGCTTGCGGAGAACCTTGCAGGCATGCGGGAGAACCAACTCTACCGGCGGGAGCCGCGGCGCGCTGCTGAGTATCGCTCGCTGACCGAGGCGCATCAGACGGCGCAGGTTGGCATGGTCCGACCGTGGGCCTGGGTTCGTCCGGCGATGATGCTGACGAGCTCCCTCGCGACGGCCGCGGTGCTCTGGCTCGGCTACCAGCGGGTGTTGGAGGGCATCATCACGGTGGGCGTGCTGCTGACCTTCATCCAGTACACCTCGCGGCTCTGGGTCCCGATCCGGAACCTGACGGAGAAGTTCAATCTGGTGCAGCAGTCGCTGACCTCGGGCGAGCGGATCATGGAGATTCTGGATGAGAAGGTCGGCATGAACGACGGTCCCGCCGATGGTGCTGTGATGGTCGCGCCGAGCCGCGGCGAGGTACGGTTTGAGGCGGTGCGGTTCTGCTACGCGGGTCGCGAGGAGGAGGTGCTCAAGGGCATCACTTTTGCAGCGCAGGCGGGGCAGATGGTGGCGCTGGTGGGCGATACGGGCGCAGGCAAGTCGACGGTGGCCCACCTCATCTCGCGCTTCTACGATGTGAGCGGCGGCGAGGTGCTGGTGGATGGCGTAGATGTGCGTCAGTACCGGCTCGGTGCGCTGCGGAGCTCCATTGCGATCGTGCCGCAGGATGTGGTGGTCTTCGCGGGCAGCGTGCGTGACAACATCACGCTCGGCCGTGCGGTGGATGATGCGACGGTCTGGAAGTGTGTGGAGGCTGTCTCTGCGCGTGGGATTGTGGAGCGTTTGGGCGGTCTCGATGGATCGCTCGACGAGGGCGGCCGGACGCTGTCGACAGGCGAGCGTCAGCTGCTGAGCTTCGCGCGGGCGCTGGTCGGAAATCCGCCTGTGCTCATCCTCGATGAGGCGACTGCCAACGTCGACACGAGCACCGAGATGGTGATTCAGGAGGCGCTGCGGAACCTCACGCGGGGCCGCACCACGATTGCGATCGCGCACCGTCTGAGCACCATCCGCGAGGCCGACGAGATTCTCGTGCTCGGCCACGGCGCGGTGCTGGAGCGTGGTCGCCACGAGCAGCTGCTCGAGCAGAACGGCGCCTATGCGAAGCTCTATCGGACGCACTTGGCCGGGAGCGGCGAGGCCTCGTAGGGCGCAAAGTCCGTTGACAAGGCCTCTCGTTGGTGCAAATGACAGCGTTGTTGGGCCTTCGGGCCGCCGATGGGATATCCGGAGGCGGGCTGGGGTCCTGAAGACGGAGTGAGTCGGCCCGGGGGTGACTCGTCCGACAACCGATCGAGTTATCTCTCATTCACTGCATGCGAATCATCGAGCACCTCTCCAGCCTTTCGGCGGCAATGAGAGAGCTCAGTGCCTTGCGCTGGGGTGTGCCTTCTGGCTCACCGCGCGTTTTGGCCGAGTCTCTCTTTGCGGCTGCTGTACGCGACCAGCTCTACGAGCGGATCTGCGCCGACGGCGCTGCGCCGCTCTATGTGCGGTTGCTGGAGGAGGGTTGTGTGCCGCTCGTGCCGGAGCTGGGGATGGAGGAGATGGCGAGCTGGCTGGCTGCTCGGAGCCTGCTGGTGGAGGCCGCCGCTGGCGTCTCGCTGCCGGCGGAGCTGGTGGTGCTGGAGCAGGGTCGCGCGGAGGTGGAGCGTGGCTGGTCGCTGACGCTGCTGTCGCGGTGTGACGAGGGGTCGCTGCGCCGCCTGGCGGAGGCCGTAGGGCTGCGGCAGCGGAGCCGTCGCCTGGAGCTGGTGCTGTCGCTGCACGAATGGCTGCTCGCGGCGCCGACGGTGGGGATGGAGGAGTTGGCTGCGGCGACGCAGAAGCGGCTGCCGCTGCCGGTTCGGGAGCTGACGGGGGTCTCTGTGGAGCCGTTCGTTGGTGGTGCGAAGTTCCTGGTTTCGACGCGGCAGGGGCTGCATGAGGTTGCGGCGCGGGAGGTGGCGTTGGCGGTGGGCAAGCGGCCCGCGCGCGCCAAAAGGGCCGTGGTGGAGCGAGTATCGCCGTTCGAATTCCCCGCGCACGGCGCGGTGGGTGCGGTGGTGACGGTGACGACGCGGCCGCTTGCGGAGCGGATGGCGCAGGAGCCGCGGCTTGCGGGCTACCTGACGCAGCGGCTCGACCAGCGCCGCTTTGTGGTTCCCGCGGAGGTGCCGGTGGAGGAGTTGGAGGCGCTGCTGGGCGAGGTGCTGGCTGGCGTCGAGGTGGTGCATGGATAGGAGTGCTTCATGAGGGCGCTAGCGCTGCTTCAGCGGCTCTCGCCGACGGCGCTTGCGGCGCTCGCTTCGCGGCTGGATGCGCCCTCTGCGGAGGTGCGTTCGCTCGCCGAGGGGATGCGTTCGCTGCGGGTCACCACCCGGGTGCTGGAGGCCTGCGCGACGCAGAAGTTGCAGCGGGATCTGGTGCGCATCTGCGCGTCGCCGCTGGAGGTGATGGACGAGGAGGAGCTGGCGGATCCGCTCACCTTTGTAGAGCTTGGCCTGCTCTGGCCATCGCCGGCGGGCTACGAGGTGCAGGAGGAGCTGCCGGGCGAGCGTGGCTGCCTGCTGACGCTGCTGTCGCGCCTCACGCCGGAGGGCTCGCACACGCTGGGCCGGAGCCTGGAGGTTGGACCGCGGGCGACGCAGGTGGAGTGGGTGCTCGATGCGGCTGCGCGGCTTCGGTCGCCGGAGGAGCTCGAGGCGCGGGTGGCGCGGCTTCGGCCGGCCGATCGGGTGCTGCTGCAGGAGGCGCTCGAAGCGGCGCCGCTGCCCGCTTCGAAGGTACGGAATCCTGCAGAGGCGCCGCTGCCGGTGGTCACGCTGGCGGAGGGTGCTGCGGGGGAGCAGGGGCTGGTGTTCCGCGTGGCGCTGACGCCCAAGGATGGCGCTGGCCGGTTGGTGGTGCCGCTGGAGTTGGTGGCGCAGATCGGGGCGGTACTGGAGCGGCTGCCGGCGGCGACATCGGCGGTGGCGCGTCGAACGCCGCGCCGTTCGGAGCCCTCATCGGAGAGGAGCGCGCCGCGGCGGTCGGAGCCTTCGTCGGATTGGAGCTCCGATGCGCCCATCAATGCCTTCTTCGCGGAGGCGCCGGCATCTGCGCCGGTGCAGACGCCGGTGCTGCGCCGCGCGCGGCGAGGTGCTGAGGCGTTCGAGGCTCCGCAGATGCACTTTCAGGAGGCTCCGCGGTCGCTCTATCGGATGGTAGCGGCGCAGGAGCCGGAGCTCCGTCGCGCGCCGGTGCTGCCGGAGGGCTCTGTGACGGTGCGGGCCGCGTCGGCCTGGGTGCGGTTGGCAGGGCCTGAGGAGGCCGCTGCGGTGCGCCGCGATCATGTTCTTGGCCCTGCGGTGCTGGAGATCAGCAGCGAGGGTGTGGTGGTGCTCCGCGCCGGCGTCGATACGACGGCCTGGCTGGAG